>JANMZB010000390.1:0-6108 GCA_031382725.1 Sphingobacteriaceae bacterium
AGCTGGGATAATGCGTTAGACAAAGCCGCTGCTGTTTTTAAAACCTTTATTGAGAAATACGGACCGGATTCTGTTGCTTTTTATGCATCCGGCCAGTGTCTGACAGAAGAATATTATGTTATCAATAAACTCATAAAGGGCTTTATTGGAAGTAATAACATCGACACCAACTCACGGTTATGCATGAGCAGTGCCGTGGTTGGTTATAAAATGACACTTGGTGAAGATAGCGTACCGGTATGTTACGAGGATATTGAACTCGCCGATTGCTTTTACGTTACCGGAGCTAATCCGGCCTGGTGCCATCCCATTATATGGCGCAGGGTTGAAGCGCATAAAGCCGAAAATCCGAATGTAAAGATCATCGTTGTAGACCCGAGAGTTACAGACACTTGTTCTATTGCCGACCTGCACCTTCAATTAAATCCGGGAACGGATATTACCCTAAACTACGCCATAGGAAGAGCGATTATTGAGAACGGCGATATTGATCTTGATTTCGTCAAGAACCATACAGAAGGATTTGATCGCTACCGCGAATTGGTTTTCGAAAAAAGCATGGAAGAAGCCGCGGCAATTTGCGGTGTTCCGGAAGTTGATATTCGCCTTGCGGCTGAGTATATTGGTAACGCAAAGGGCTTTTTAACCATGTGGACGATGGGCCTTAACCAAAGCTCCATCGGTGTAAACAAAAACCTTAGTCTTATTAACTTAAACCTGATCACAGGTCATATTGGTAAGCCTGGGTCCGGTCCGTTTTCCTTAACAGGACAACCAAACGCTATGGGTGGCCGTGAAGTGGGTGGTTTATCGAACTTGCTTCCGGCACACCGTGATTTAATGAATCCGCTTCATCGCGAAGAAGTACAGAAATTTTGGAAAGGCACTACTATTTCGCCAAAGCCGGGATTAACCGCAACCCAGATGTTCGATGCCTTAAACGATGGAAGTTTAAAAGCAATCTGGATCATTTGCACCAATCCGTTAACCAGTTTACCTAATGCGCGCTGGGCGGAAGAAGGTTTGAAGAAGGCAAAATTTGTTGTTGTACAAGACATTACCAACAAAGTTGAAACATTGAAATATGCCGATGTAATTCTTCCGGCCGCAACGTGGACGGAGAAGGAAGGCACTATGACAAATTCTGAAAGAAGAATTAGCCATCTAAGCAAAATAGTTCCGGCGCCCGGCGAAGCACTCCCCGACTCAGAAATCATTTGTCGCTTTGCGAAGAAAATGGGTTATGCAGGCTTTGATTACGCATCGCCGGAAGAGATCTATTTAGAACATACCCGCCTTACGGCTAAAACGAATTTAAATATCAGCGGACTGGATTACGACTTCATTAAGAAGAACAAAACCGTACAATGGCCATTTAACAAAAAAACCGGCGAAGGAACCAAACGCTTATTTACAAATAATAAGTTTTTTACCCCAAGCACAAAAGCAATACTTCATTCACCGCCCGATACTTTATTAAGCGAATTACCAAACGAAGAGTTTCCATTTATCTTGACCACAGGACGCATCAGGGATCAGTGGCATACCATGAGCAAAACGGGAAAGGTAAATAAGCTTAACAATCATATCTCGCAAGCTTTTTTAGAGATCCATCCGGAAGATGCCGCTGTGCTGAATATTAAGGAAGATACAGTAGTAGTTGTAAAATCTCGACGGGGAGAGGTTCAGCTGAAAGCTAAACTTACTTTCGCCATAAAAAAAGGCGTTGTATTTCTTCCAATGCATTGGGGAAAAATTCTGGGAAGCGATTTGAATCGGGCAAATAACGTCACCAGTGCTATCCTTGACCCGCTCTCTAAAGAACCTGATTTTAAGTATTGCGCTGTTAATGTAGAAAAATACAAAAAGCCATCGCAACGCATTGTAATTATTGGTGCAGGTGCAGGCTCATTCGGTTTTGTTAAATCCTACCGGGAAATCAATAAAGAAGATGAGATCACTATTTTCAGCAAAGAAGATTTTCCGTTCTACAACAGGGTGATGCTTCCCGATTATATCAGCGGCGAACAAAGATGGGAGCAATTGGTAAAAATGCAGGATTCGGAAGAGCCTGAATACAATATTCGATTATTAAGAGGCGTAAGCGTTACCAAAATAAATCGAGAAGAGAAATTTGTAATCGACTCACGCGGTATAAAAACACCTTACGATGTGCTGATTATGGCAACCGGCAGCCGTGCAGCAGTTCCAAGAAATGTCCCTTCCCTTCCGGGAATCTTTACAATGAGAAGTCGTTTGGATGCCGATAATTTCAAAAGACACGTACCTAAAAACGGCCATGTGCTGATAGTTGGTGGCGGCTTACTGGGACTTGAAATGGCGGCGTCCTTACGTGAAATAGGCATTAAGATTACCATCGTGCAGCGGATTTCGCGGTTCTTAAACCGGCAGTTAGATCCTCTTGGAAGTCAGCTTCTGCACGAAGAAATGGTTGATCAGGGTTGTGATATTTATTACAATGATGAGGTTCAGCTTTTTTACGGCCGATCAAAACTCACCGGCGTTGGACTGGCCAGTGGTAGAAAAATTGACTGCGATGCCATGATTCTGGCAATTGGAACTACGCCAAACATTGAACTTGCTCGCGAAATCGGATTAGACTGCAAACGTGGTGTTGTAGTGGATAAACGTTTAAAAACCAGCGACCCTTCAATTTTTGCCATTGGCGAAATAGCAGAATTCGAAGGCGTTTTGTATGGAATTACCGCTGCCGCGGAACAACAAGCCGAGATAGTAGCTCAATACCTTAACGGCGACATTGCCAGCTACTACAAAGGCAGTGTGTTCATGAATATTATTAAAATTCATGGCTTTGATTTGTGCAGCATTGGCGAAGCAGAATATCCGGAAGAAGATCGCAGCTACGAAGAAATTGTGTTTATCGATAAAGCAAAGCGGTATTACAAGAAATGTATTGTACGTGAAGACCGCTTGGTAGGTGCCATTCTCATCGGCGACAAATCGGAGTTTCAGGAATTTAGAGAACTGATTGAAGGTAAAATTGAGTTGAGCGAGAAGCGCCTGCACCTACTTAGAAGCGGCAAAAAAGCAGAACCGGTTTTAGGCAAGCTTGTTTGCAGTTGCAATAATGTTGGTGCAGATAATATCAAAAATAAAATACAGGAAGGATGTACTTTGATGAAAGATATCTGTAATTCAACCGGTGCCGGAACAGGTTGTGGGTCGTGCAAACCTGAGATAAAAAGAATATTGGAAGAAACGCTGAGTGATCAGGCTGTAGAGAACTTGGTATAAAATAAATGAGGTACGGTAAATAGCGTTTTGTCCTCCCGAATTTACTTCGGGATCTCGCACTTAACTATTATGAGATGCTGAAACAAGTTCAGCATGACAAAATTTACTAATCAGTAACCATCATCGGAATCAAATGAGTGAATCGACCGAAAATAAACACATCATAAAAGTCAACCTCCCCGGCGGCATTGTTGCTGCGGGAGATTTACTCGACATTTTGCGAGCGGCGGAAAATGCCGGCATCAAGAACGTAAGCTTGGGTAATCGCCAGCAATTATTTTTGTCGGTTGCCGAAGAGCAACTTGAAGATTTAGAGCATGAGTTCTCCATTGCTGATATCAATTATGAAATTGGTACGGATATCTATCCCAACATCATAAGCTCTTATGTTTCCGAAGATATTTTCAGCACCTCCAATTGGCTACGCGAAGGAGTTTATAAGGATATTCTTGACTTGTTTGACACCAAACCCAAGTTAAAGATCAATCTTGCCGATAACAATCAAACCTTCATTCCTTTCTTTACGGGCAATCTTAACTACATCGCGTCAGACACCAGCAATTACTGGCACCTACATATCCGATTCCCAAAAACGAACATATTCTATACCTGGCCAACGTTAATTTATACCGAAGATATTCCGGCGCTGAGTATAGATATCGAGAATGTGATTTTAAGAAACAAAAGTCATTTCTACGATCAGCCGCAAATTGACGGCAACCTTCTTTTCCTTGAAATTTCTGCAGATAAGGATAACAAAGTAAATACTAGTCCGAAAGAAAAACTCATTTTGCCGGATTTCCAACTTCCCTATTACGAAGGATTTAACCGGTACGATAACAAATATTGGTTGGGAGTTTATAAGCGAAACGAGCAATATCCTGTGGCTTTCTTGAAAGATGTTTGTGCTGTTTGTTTGCAATCACGTATCGGACAGCTTAATACAACGCCATGGAAATCTTTCATTATCAAAGGAATAAGCTCTGAAGGTCGTAAACAATGGAACTGGATTTTAGCGAAGCATCGTATCAACGTTAGGCACGCATCAAACGAACTTAACTGGCAGATTGAAGACCAATGCGACTATGCGTTGAAACTAAAAAATCATTTAGTGCGGCAGTTTGACAAAGACGATATAAGAACTTTTAAGTTGTGTTTTGCGATTAAGATCAATCCTAAAACCGGATTATTTGGGTCTGTTATTATTAGAAAAAGAGCTTCCAATGGAGAGCAGAATAACGAATCAGCAGACAGGTTTGAGATCCTTCATACACGAGATTTCAATCCAAATTCCAAAGATTTCATCACCTATAAACCCGACGTAAGTTTTGATAGCTTACCAGCAACGCTAACTGAACTCTGCGATTACTTTTACGAGCTCCAAACCAATGGAACGAGTATCGCTGAACAGGAGACACACCTAGTAGAAAAAGCAATAGCTGATGAAATTTCAGTTAGGGTTCATCAATGTAGGCATTGCCAAACGGTATATGACGAGGAATACGGCGATGCAACTAACGATATTGCCGCTGGAACAGCATTTGCAGATTTACCCGATAATTACAGCTGTCAGATGTGCGAATCACCAAAATCAGATTTCTTGGAAGTAGATCGGAATGCCCTATTACAACCGTAACTGTATTTATTAAAACAATCCTTGTTAAGTAAAGACTTAAATCGGCATTGATTTTTATCTAAATTTGTAAGGATGGACACCAACTTGCTTCTGGCATTAACGTTATTTATCGTCGCCTTTTTGTACGGCTCTGTAGGCCATGGCGGTGCTAGCGGTTACCTTGCGGTTTTATCTATTTTTTCAATTCCGGTTGCAAGCTATAAACCAATTATTTTAATCCTGAATATTTTAGTCGCTGGCATTGGATTTATCCAATTTACACGTGCCGGATACTTTAAATGGAAACTCTGCTGGCCCTTTTTAATCAGTTCGTTACCAATGGCGTATGTTGGTTCTAAAATGCCGGTGCATGGGCAAGTTTATAATTTAATATTAGGTGTCGCGTTGATTATTCCTGTGCTTAGGTTGTTAGGGTTAATACCGGGAGAAACCATCAGGAGCAAACCGATTACAAATCAAGATGAATATGCTCATGATAGCTTCATAGCCATTGAAAACCAAATAAATTCAAATGAAAAATCAGAACGAAAAGAAGTTTCAATCCCACTGGCTTTGGTATTCGGGTTAATAATGGGTTTCCTTTCGGGGATGTTAAGTATTGGAGGCGGTATATTCTTAAGTCCCTTACTCATCATTCTGGCTTGGGCCAATGCCAAGGAAGCAGCTGCTGCATCAGCTCTTTTTATCGTTTTAAATTCATTATCCGGATTGTTAGGACATTCGGCACCGATTGTTTTTAGCAATGAGAGTACAGTTTGGTTCTTTGCTGCATTGGTCGGAGGTATTGGCGGATCTTACTTTGGAAGCAGGCACTTTGCAGTAAATACCGTTAAATATTTGTTAAGTGCTGTTCTTGCAATTGCTTCCTGCAAGCTTATCTTTTTTATGTGATGGTAGAGGTTAGAGATACGTACGGGCGATCATTTAAAACACTTAGGGTTAGCTTGATTAACACGTGTAACCTGGGCTGTGTTTATTGCACCTTCGGCAATGATGAAATTCGCGAGAACCATCAGGAATCAAAAGAAAAGGCATTAACCAACGCCCAGTTAGTAAACTCGATTACACACTTGCACGAGGTATTGGATATTGAAACCATCCGGTTTACCGGAGGAGAACCCCTTCTTTACAAAGAACTTCCTGAATTATTGATCCCGGCAAGCCTAACCGATCTCACTAATTCAGGAAGTTCTTTG
>JANMZB010000418.1:0-6435 GCA_031382725.1 Sphingobacteriaceae bacterium
CGGTTGTCTCTCCGCTTGAGATTCCTCCTGTTGATCCTCCGCTTTATCTGATTCGTTAGTTTCGTTAAAGTCATCCTCATCATGATCAGGGAAATCCAGAACAGGTGTTTCTTCTCTGGATACTTTGTTTCTATCGGGCGCTTCCGTTTTAGAACGCACTGTTCTTACACGTTTACGGGGTTTATCGTCTTCTTCTGATTCAGATTCCTCGGGAGACAGGCTATTTAAACGGGCAGCTTCTATAAGCTCCTTTTGTTCAGTTATTTTTTTTACTAGATCTGGTTTACGTAGGGCATCGGCATTTTCAACACCAAACGAGCGTGCAATTTCACGAAGCTCTGAAACAAGCTTGTCGTTCAATTCATTAATATCTACCATTCAATTGAAATATTTTATCGGATTTTATTTTATAAGAGTTTATCTCGTCAGGGAGAGAAATAGTTGCTTCAAGAAATACAAAGATTTTTCCTGTTGACGAGGATAACATTTGAGATAACGTCACAATTTTACTGCATTAAATCGAATTAAACAAAATTTAAATTTTTATTTTTTCCAAGAAGAGGTTTTGGTTACTTTGACGGTACATATAAAATGGATCGCAAAGCACTCATCAATCAAATCAGATTAAAAAAATCATTTCTGTGTATCGGACTTGATACAGACATCAATAAAATTCCGGAGCATTTGCTTGAATTGGATGATCCGGTTTACGAGTTTAACAAGCAAATTATTGATGCCACCAAAGATTTTTGTGTTTCATATAAGATAAATACAGCTTTTTATGAGTCGAGAGGCGTGAAAGGCTGGGAAAGTCTGGTTAAAACCTGGAAGTATTTGCCAACGGAATGTTTTTCAATCGCAGATGCTAAACGAGGTGATATCGGTAATACCTCTGAAATGTATGCAAGTGCTTTCTTTGACGAAGAGAAGTCGGAGATGGGTTTCCATTCTATTACAGTAGCGCCTTATATGGGTGAAGATTCGGTAAAACCGTTCCTGAAATTTAATGATAAATGGGTTATTCTTCTTGCTTTAACATCAAACGAAGGAAGTAAAGATTTTCAAAATTTGCAGACAGGCTCTGAAATGCTTTTTGAAAAGGTAGTGCAAAAAGCAAATGAATGGGCTAGCGATGACCAATTGATGTTTGTTGTTGGTGCAACACGGGGAGAAGCATTTTTAAATATCAGGAAATTTGCACCGACAAATTTTCTATTGGTTCCTGGAGTAGGGGCGCAAGGGGGGAGTTTGGAAGATGTTTGTAAATATGGAATGACAAAGGATTGCGGGCTGCTGGTTAATGCATCGAGGTCGGTGATTTATGCCTCTTCGGGGGAGGACTTTGCGGAGGCTGCGGCTAAAGAAGCGAAGAACATTCAGGCTGAAATGGAAGTAGCTTTAAAGCAGATTTCTTTATAATACAGGCTATGTTTTAACTTACATAAAACCTAGTAAATCGCGCAGGTCTTTATCCGGTATATTTTCATATTCCGATTTATCATAAATGGTCAATAGATATACCGTCGTTTCCAGCACCTGTAAACAAGTAATAACCCTTGCACCCCCAGATTTTCCTTTACTCTTAGAAGCAATAGACAAACGAATTTTAAAGCAATTGTTGCCGAGTGATGTACCTTGCAGGGGCTTCTCTTTCAAACTTTTTACTAACGCTAGGTATTCATTTTTTAGTGAAGGATATTTCTTAGCCAGTCGCTTAAGGTCTTTTTCAAACCTGGGGATGGTAATAACCTTATAACTCATTAAAAAGATCTTCAGCGTTACGGCCCGTAAGCTTTCCCTCACGGATAAGTTTCATTTCTTGAACAGCCTCCTGAAGAGTTTCCAAAACTTCGGCTTTATAAGGAGTGAGGGTTTTGGCCTTTACAAAAGAAAAGCTTTGGAGAAGCTCCATTACAAAATTGGCTTTATTGTCCTTAATGTCTATTAATACTTTCATTTAAATTTTTATTAGATTTCGAACTAGCCTTCATTTTTGTATAGCAAAAGAATCCAAAACCGACTTTGATGTAAAGATATTATAGTTTTATCACATATTTGCAACGAACAAATTTTCAATTGCTAAGTACCTAAACTCGATTTAAAACTTTGAAACACACAATTATCAACCTTTTCAATTTTCAGCTATTATATCTGAAAAAGGTAGTAAGGAACATCCCAGAAGAACGGCTCTATGAAAAACAATTAGAAGGTTTTAATTCCGCAGGTTGGTTGCTTGGCCACATTTGCGTAGAAGCCGATGATGTGTTTATCCATTTGAATGTCTCTTATAATAAACTTGAGCCCACCTGGTATACTTGGTTTAAAAACTCAACAGGAGTAGTTAAATCTTTTGATGATCTACCCACAAAAGAGCTGCTCTTGAGTAAATTAGAGGAACGATACAATCTTCTTTCCAGCCTATATTTGAACTTAACCGACGGGCAGCGACTTTCAAGTCATCCAAGTGAAATGCTCAAAGAAGTATTTCCAACTCTTGATTCCTGGTTTGCTCATCATCTAACCACACATCTTGCCATTCACAATGGAAATATTGTTGTTTGGAAAAAAATGATCGGGCTGGATTCCGATGGTTTTTAGTTTTTATTTCTAGCTTTAGAAATGCCTATCTATGAAGACTTCCTGTTTTATGTCTGGCAATTCAAGGTTTTTGATAAGAATGAGTTAAGAACCGTTGATAACCAACTCATTGAACTACTTTACACCGGTGTACTTAATAAAAATGCCGGCCCCGATTTTCAGGAAGCCAAATTAAAAATTGGCGGGACAGAATGGGCGGGGAATGTAGAGATTCACATCAAGTCTTCCGACTGGGATCGTCATAATCATACCGCCGACCCGGCTTACAATAATGTTGTTTTACATGTTGTTTACGAATATGATAAAGCTGTTTATCGTAACGATGGCACCAAAGTGCCAACAATAGAAATTAAGCCATTCATCCATCCCAATATTCAAGATCGGTACAAAGCGTTAATGCAAAACCTTAACTGGATTCCCTGTGAGAAACACATAGGAACTATTGACAATTTGCATTTAGAAAGCTGGTTGTTAAGGATGTTAATTGAGCGTTTAGAGCAGAAATCTGAGGCATTTGTAGAAATTCTAAATGAATACAAAGGAAGCTGGGATGATGCCTTTTATGTTGCTCTTGCCCGAAACTTCGGATTCAACACCAATGCGCTGCCTTTTGAAATGCTTGCAAGATCACTTCCGCAGCAAATACTAGCCCGGCATAAAAATAATCATGTTCAAATTGAAGCATTGGTTTTTGGGCAAGCCGGTTTTTTAGAAGGAGACTCGAAAGACGAATTTCATAAAAAACTTAAACAGGAGTATAGCTTTTTAAAAGCGAAATATAATTTAAAGCCGATCGACAAATATCTCTGGAAGTTTCTGCGTCTCAGACCTCAAAACTTTCCAACATTGCGTTTGGCTCAATTTTCTGGGCTTATAATTAAGTCAAGCCATCTTTTTTCAAAAATATTAGAGGTAGATAACATAAAGGAGATGTCAAAGTTGTTTACAGATTTGCCGGTTTCTGATTACTGGCTTACTCACTATCGTTTTGAGAAAGAAGCTGAAGCTGTTTCAACTCAATTAGGTAATTCCTCTGTGAATAATATTCTACTAAATTCTGTGGCTCTAAGTCTTTTTAGTTACGGCAAGTGCACTGGAAATGAGGCAATTCAAGATAAAGCGATTAGTTTATTAGAGATTCTTCCATTTGAATTGAATCAAATTACAAATCGATTTATTGAGATCGGAGTCAGGAAAGGCAACGCAGATAGATCACAAGCGTTGTTGCATTTAAAAAAAAGCTATTGCGACCTGAAAAAATGCTTAAATTGTGCTGTTGGTACAAAAATTGTTAACCCTAACTAAGTTATGTTACAAAAGATACTAGGTTATTTTGAAAGACAGTCGTTCGGGGTTTGCACTTACATTGGTGAACGTTTTACCATGTCTACCTCCAAACTCAGATTATTTTTTATTTACACATCCGTTCTTTCGGTAGGCTTCCCGATTGTTTTTTACTTCCTTGCGGCTTTCGTACTTGGTTTTAAAAGCTATGTAAAACGTATCAGAACCACCGTTTGGGATTTTTGATCAGGAGAGAATTTTTGCCAGGTCGGTAAAGCCCGCTATCGAGGCCAAATCGGCAGCTGTTTTCCCATCTTCGGTTTTCGCATTAACATCCGCGCCTGCTTCCAATAACAAAATAATCAATTCTATATTACCATGATGTGCAGCAGAATGAAGCGGAGTAATTCCTGAAATCTGTCTCACATTTACCTCAGCACCGGCTTCAAGTAATATTTTTGCAATGTCTGAGTTATTTGCCGCGACTGCTGATTGTAGGGGATAAACATTGTAACCATTAATAGAACAGGTATTCACTTCTGCCCCTTTTAATAAAAGATATCTGGCCGAATCTTCATGGCCGAAATAGCAGCTTAATCCTAAAGGTGTGAATCCATCATCCGAAAAGGTATTAATGAGTTCCGGATTTTTGTAAATATTGCTGGCCAGACTATCGAATTTTCCCACCGCAGCCGACTCATAAATGTCTGGATCTGTAATAAAATTTAAAATAATATCAGTTATCTCAGGCTTTTTGTAATAACACGAAAGAAGCAAAGGCGATACATTTAAACTGGTTTTCCCCTGAGCTAGAGGAGGTTTCGAATCCAGTAATTGTTTTAGGGCGGTATGATTGCCGGTTTGAATGTATTCTTCTACCAGATATTCGTCTTCGTTCATTTATATCACTAAATTAGTATTTATTCTTCTTTCACGAAATTCATTTGCAGGTTCTTCTTTCGAATAAATTACGAACGATTTGAGATCAGGATTAGAGATATACATTATATTTGTCAGGTAAGACCATCAAAATAAATGCCTGTTAAAGGAAACCAATTTAGATCTAATAGCTTTAAAGAAGAATTGTCGCCTAAAGCGGCGGCAAGGGCCAGAACTACCGCACAAAGGGATAGATCTGAAATTTTACCAAAGTTAAATTTTGATGATGGTAGAATAATCAAAATTGCAGGTCTTTTTTTTCTGATTCTGTCTATCTATTTTTTAGTTGCGTTTACCTCTTATTTATTTACCTGGCAGGAAGATCAAAGCTATGTGATCGATGCAAATGGTGGCTGGAGTAATTTATTTAAAACCTCAAAAGAGCTTGCCAAAACCGGTGTTGTTAACCCGGTTGTAGAAAACTGGCTAGGTAAATTCGGCGCTCTTTTGGCTCATCAATTCATCTACGAATGGTTTGGTATTGCTTCCTTCATTTTTATAGGAGTGTTTTTCATAATCGGCTACAGGTTGCTTTTTAAGATCTCAGTTATCTCCATTACAAAAACTCTGGCGTATTCGTTTTTCCTGCTCATTTTCACCTCTCTTACCTTCGCTTTTTTCCATTCTTTCATGTCCGATTTCCCTCATTTTTTGGAAGGTGAATTTGGCTTCTGGTCTAATCGCTTATTGCAGGCTCAGATTGGAAATACTGGTGTGGCTGGCTTTTTGGCTTTCGCCGGATTAACTGCTTTAATTATTGCTTATAATATTGATTTTAAATTTCCGACGAAGAGGCAGGAAGAAGAAACGATTCCTTTATCGGATGATGAAATTGAAATTGAACTGGAGGATGACTTCAGGACTCGTCCGGTTGAGTTTCCACTAAACAAGCGCGACTCTGTAAGAGAGAAGGTTGTTGTAGATGATGAAGTTTCGGCTAATCAGCTCAAACAGGAACGAATTTCTCCTCCGATGGAATTGGAGAATGCATCTGCTACCGAATTGGTTGTACCAAAACCACTCGCATCTGAGGCTGCCGCTGCACTTGCTTTAAACGTTGTAAAATCAGATCCGGAATTAACGATCAACAAAACTGAAGAGGAAAAAAAGGCGGATGATTTAGTTCAGCAGTTCGGCCAGTATGATCCAAAGCTTGATTTGTCATCTTATCAATATCCTACCTTAGAACTTTTAGAAAATTACGGTTCTAATAAAATATCGGTTAATACCGATGAACTGGAGGCTAATAAGAACAAAATTGTAGAGACTTTAAATCATTATAATATCGAGATCGATAAGATCAAGGCTACGATCGGTCCTACCGTTACGCTTTATGAAATTATCCCGGCCCCCGGTGTTCGAATCTCAAAAATAAAAAATCTGGAAGACGATATCGCATTGAGTTTAGCAGCTTTAGGAATTCGGATTATTGCACCTATGCCTGGTAAAGGAACCATTGGTATAGAAGTTCCTAACCAGCATCCCGAAATGGTTTCAATGCGTTCGGTGCTGGCAACAGACAAGTTCCAAAATACCACCATGGACTTGCCCATCGCTTTAGGTAAAACCATCTCTAATGAGGTTTTCATTGCCGATTTAGCCAAGATGCCACAC
>JANMZB010000430.1:0-10625 GCA_031382725.1 Sphingobacteriaceae bacterium
ATTACAACTTCTACCTGGTTGTTAGTGGGGATACTAAAACAATTAAGATTGAGCTGTCATCTTATCCTCTTAACCAAATAGCAAACCTGCTCATCCACGTACCTTTCTATCGAGTGTTTAGTTACAGCAATAATTTCCCAACCTTGTTTAGCAATGTAATTTAATGCAGCGACTTTAGAAACAAATGTTCGATCATCCCCATGTTCGTCCTTCAACATCTTCATCCCATCTCCAAAATCTACATTTAGAAATATTTTGTTACTAAAACTGCTTTTGAATACAGGTACTACCATTCCATATTCAGGTAATTTTTTAAGGCTATCAGACGGATAGGTTTGTGCCTTTAACGGTATTGCTATAATCAAAAAAAGGTAAATAAGAATTTTATTCATAAGTATATGGTTTTGAATTAATATAAGAAATTTTTCTTAATTAAACCGATAAACTTTAATTAAGAAAAAATACTAGATTGACTTAAGCATACTCTCTGAAAGTAAAGATTAGAAAAACAAAGTATTCTCAATACCCCTTGGCTTTTTATTTTAAATAAAAAACTGTTTATTTGAAAGAGGCGTCTTAATTAAGATGCCTCTTTTTTTAGCTTATTATGAAACAACTACTAATAGTACGCCACGCCAAATCTGATTGGACAAGTAGAGCGCAAAAAGATTTTGATCGCCCATTAAACAAAAGAGGCTTTAGAGATGCGCCTGAAATGGCGGATCGCTTACTTCGTCAACATCTGATACCGCAATTACTAGTAAGCAGTCCTGCCTTGCGGGCTTACACAACTGCATCAATATTTGCTGAAATATTTAACATTCATACTAAGGAAATAAAGACTGAACAAACAATATACGAAGCATCATCCGGGGCTCTGTTACACACAATTAATGCGTTCGACAATAAGTATGATTTTGTGGCATTGTTTGGGCATAACCCTGGCATTACCAATTTAGCCATCAACCTATGTAATACGGATGTCTATGATATCCCTACTTGCGGTATTATCTTAATTGAATTTCCTTTTGATGATTGGAAAATGGTTAGTAAAGATACCGGAGAGCAAATACTTTATGATTTTCCAAAGAATGAGGAAGAGTAAAATCCATTTACCTAAGTAAGCTCAACCTTGCATTTTAATTTAGTATATCTATTTCTTAAAGTACAGTATTCCCACAGTCGCTTATTTTGATCTAAAAGAGTTTGTATATTCTCAATATTGTGCTATTATTGCGCCACTTATTGACTTTTACCTAAACAAAAATCATGAAAATTACACTTTATTCATTTGCCTTATGCTTTCTTATCTTTTTACATTCTTGTAAAAAAGATCAACCTTCTATGGACTCATCTGCTATTAGTTCAGCAATTGATGTAAATAGCTATCAAACGCAATTTGCAAAAATACTGGCAAAAGCAGTAGAAAATGAGCCAGCTCTACGGAGCTTTATAAAAGCCCAAAGTTTGAAACAATTTGACAAGGATTACGATGTCCTTTACCAATTAGTCAAAAACGAGCGTGTTACGTCGACGCTTACACTTAACGATTTATTGCTTAAGTATTCGGACTCGGAATCTCAATTAGCAAAAATTGGAGATAATGTCCCTTTGCTAACTATTTTCGTACCAGTTTTGCCAAACTTTTCAGCAGAAAGCTGGGACGTTAACTCGCAAATACCCCAAATCGCCGTCGCTAAATTAGGGGACAATCGTGTGCCGTTATATAATTCAAAAGGAGAAGAGACGATTATTGAACCTGAAAATATTCCGGGATTTCCAGTTTTAGTGATTAAACAAAACGAAAGAGTAATAGTGAACCCAAGTAAGGCTTCAACTGCTACAACTTCATCAAAAAGATCATTAGCTTTTCTTAATAGTTCAAAGGGCTCATTTAGCTTTAGTGATGAAGCATTTAATGGGTTGGGACAAGAGAAATCTTTTCCTGGAAATGCTACAATTAAAAGAGTTGCAGATGCCAGTACGATAGACCCTGTAAATATTGAAGCATATAACTCGGGGAATGAATGGCAAAGAGACTATGTTTACTATGGAATTACTGCTAGTAATCCTACTGGAAAATTCAAAAATAATTATAGCGAGTTCCTTAAATCCTTTAAATTCATCGACGGAGCAGCTGCACATACAAAAATTGGGGATCAGAGTGAAGACCCTACTGCAAGAGGCACTATCCTTTTTAGCAATTATTTAAGTTCATCTTTCTCCCGTTGGACCGATGGCAATTATGAAATTAGAATTAATTTCATAGTAAACGCAAAAAATGGAACCGGAAATGAACGCACTAAAATGTTTACCGCAAGAGGAAGTGATTTATTCAATGTCACTTATTATAAAAGCAGTTTTTTATGGTACAAGATTTCTGCAATTACCTCCAAAGAATATTATCCAAATCTCGAATTGGAACCGTGGGACCTACAAACATATAGTACGGGATGGAAATTTTTAATTTCTGAAGTTGATCTATCAGAGGAAGTAACAAATACGTCCCAATCAACAGCAACATATGCTGCAAACTTTAGTTACGAAGCCAGCTTGGGAACTACTGTTAAAAATGGGGTAAAATTTGGTGCTAGTGCTTCCACGTCTGAAGTAAAAACATATAGCGTGAAAACAACATTAACATCTGATAACTTAGGAGAGGCAACATTAACATTTGACCAGCCCGTTATTACTAGTGTCAATAATGGGGTTTACAGCACTAGGGAAATTTCCACAGGTTGGGTTACAATGAGTATTGAACCCAAAAAAGTTTTTTAACACTTAAAATTAATCAATCATTCACGGTCAGTCAATAAGTAATAAACGGAGCTGCTTTATAAGTAGCTCCGTTCTAATTTGATAATGATTAGCTGCCTTAATTATTATAACAATCATCGAAGCTATTATCTACTTTCCAGTAATACATTAAAGATTGAATTTTTCTTAAGCCAATTTATACGTCTTCCCTGGCAAAGCGATAACAATTCCCTGCATCTCTAATCCAAGAATAGTAACCGCCAGTTTACTTTGAGGAAAGCCTGTTCTTAAAGCAAGCTCATCTACCCCAGTTTGCCCCTGAGCTATTAATACATCAGCTATTTTCTTTTCATCCGAACTCAAATTCAACCGCAAACTGAGTTGTTTAGTTTCATCTATTGGCTGAGTCGCAGTCCATCCCAACAAGTATTCCAGATCTTTTGCGCTGGTTATCAAATTTGCACGATGCGTTTTAATCAAATAATTGCATCCCGCCGAAAACTCCTGCTTTATATTTCCCGGGAAGGAAAAAACATCTCTGTTATAAGAGTTAGCGAGTTCAGCAGTAATTAAAGCACCACCGGTTAAGCTTGCCTCTACAATAACAGTTGCATCGGCCATACCTGCTACAATTCTGTTTCTTTTAGGGAAATTTTCCCTATCAGGATTTGTCTCTGAAATAAACTCGGTAAGCAGACCGCCATTGTTCACCATCTTTTCCGCCAGCGATCGATGTTGCGCTGGGTAAATCCTGTCAAGACCGTGTCCGACAACCCCAACCGTAGGGATTTCCTGTTTCAAACAAGCTTTATGAGCCATTGCGTCAATACCATAGGCAAGCCCGCTTACCACCAAAACATTGTGCTTTTTTAATTCGTCAACCAGGGAATCGGTAAGTTCTTTCCCGTAAGGAGTGGCATTTCTGGTGCCTACTATACTTACAACCCGACCGCAATTAAGATCGGCATTGCCCTTGTAATAAAGCAATATAGGTGCATCATAACAGTTCTTTAACCGTTTTGGATAATCATCCGAAGCATAAAAGAAAGTTTTGATCTTGTATTTTTCTACAAAAGCAAGTTCTTTTTCAGCCCTCTCAAAAAAAGATTGTTGCAAAATAGATTGTGCTGTCTTTTCTCCTATCCCAGGAATTGCGAGTAAGCTTGGTTTGCTGGCTTTAAATACATCTTCCGCTGTACCAAAGTGCTTCAATAAAAGTCGTGAATTAACTGAGCCGACGCCCGGAATAAGGGTTAATGCGATTTGGTGAAGCAGCGACATAGGTAAATCGACCGATAATTATAAATACAACAAATCAATTACTGAGCGGGAAAATAAACCACATACTTCGTCTCGAAGTAATCTTCTTCAAAATAAGTATTTAGTGGATACAAATGTACCTCGGTAAGTCCGGCTGCTTTTAATTCTTCTTCTAAATCTCCGCCTTTTAAATAAAGCACACCATTCGGAAGCTTATTCAATGGCTGCTTCGCAAATTTACCACGCACCCAAGGATAGAAATCTTTTAACTGAGTTACCGCTCTTGATATGATGAAATTAAATTTATCGTCTATTTGTTCGGCTCGAGCATGTGTAGAAACCAGATTTTCCAGACCGATCGCAGTTGAAATCTCCTGCACCACTTTTATTTTCTTCCCAATCGAATCAACCAAATGAAAATAAGTGTCAGGGAATAATATGGCTAAGGGAATACCGGGGAAACCACCGCCTGTGCCTACATCAAGAACTTTTTCGCCTGATAGAAAAGGCATTACTTTAGCGATACTTAAAGAATGTAGTATATGGTGCAGATACAAACTATCAATATCCTTACGGGATATGACATTTATTTGCGCATTCCAAAATCTATAAAGCTCTTCAAGCTTATCGAATTGTTCTTTTTGCGTGGTACTAAGATTGGGAAAGTACTTGTAAATGATATCAGAAGTCACTGCCCGGATTTTTCTTTCTTCTGCTAAGAACGTTATGCAGTAAATCTCTCGCTCTAAACAACTGCGCTTTAACGGTCCCTAATGGTAAATCCAGCTGCTGTGCTATTTCCTCGTAAGATAATTCTTCAAAATAACGTAACACGATAAGTGTTCTGTAACGCTGCGGAAGCTTATCAACAATAATTTTTAATTGCTCTTGTTGCTGTTTTTTAATTGAAGTCTCTTCCGGGTTAAGCGTATCCGACTTAATTTGCAATGGTCTTTCGTCTCCTTCATCATCAACCATCGAATTTATAGAGACCATTTTGAGGCGCTTCTTCCTGATAAAGTCGATACAATTATTGGTCGCAATTCTGAAAAGCCAGGTACTGAAAGCAAAGTCGGGTTTATATTTATCAATGTTTTCAAAGGCCTTTCCAAAAGTTTCTACGGTTAGATCCATAGAATCGTCTTTGTTATTAACCATTTTCAAAGCCATGAAATAGATCGAGTCTTTGTATCGCTGCATTAATTCTGCATACGCTTTCTGATCGCCCTCCTTAGCCCTAATAACCAGATTAAAATCGTTTACTGCGTTTGCTGAAAAATTCGGATTTACTTCCATTTAACTTTTTTCTTGAATAAAGACGCTATGCTAAGCACTAGTATATAAAAATTAAAAATCAAATCCAAAACGGGAACCCACCAAATCAGGTCTTTATACTTAAACTTTTTCAGAACTGGGTAGTAAACAAGCACTTGCACCAACAATCTTAATAAATAAAAAGATAGTAACATCCACCATTCTGCCTTCAAAAGTATTAAACAAACTAATGCTACATAAAACAAAAGAGCCGAGCCGGTTTGGTAGGTAAGCATTTGCTTATGCAAAGATTTGTAAACTTTGCCGGCTCCCATGTGCCTTAACTTTTGAGTGAAATAGGCTATGAAGGTCGTTTTTGGCGCAGACCACATATGAGAATCGGGATGCAATTCGATAGCAACATTTTCGGGCGTGGCATTTTGATTTACAAAGAGATCATCATCCCCGGAAGGGATATGCATATGCGAAGCAAAGCCTTTACCTTTAAAAAACAACGCTTTGGTATAAGCCATATTTCTACCCACTCCCATATATGGTCTTCCGCCAAGGGCAAAAGAAAAATAATTTAACGCAGTTGAAAAAGTTTCGAACCGGATTAGTTTATTAACGAACCCTTTTTCATACTTATAGGGAGAATATCCCAGCACGATTTCTACGGGACCATGAAAATGCCTTTGCATCCTGTCTATCCATTTACTTGAAGTGGGTTCGCAATCGGCATCGGTAAATAACAAATGTTCTTTTGTAGCAGCTTTAATTCCGAGTGAAACAGCGAATTTTTTACCGTGCTTAAACCGTTCGTGCTCATTGATAGTTACTACTTTCAAATGCTTATATAAGGATAAAAAACCCCGCAAAATCATGTGAGTATCGTCACCTGAGCAATCATTTACAACGATTACTTCAAAATCCGGATAATCTTGTTTAAGAATAGCCGGTAAGTTTTTTTCGAGGTTCTTCTCCTCATTGCGAGCACATATTATTACCGAAACAGGATGTTTTACAACATCCTCATCATCAGCAATTTTAAATTTACTTAGGAGGGAATTGAAAATTGTAAGATAATATAGCTGAACCCAGAACGCTAATTGAAACAACAAAAAGGCTATTATAAATATATTATCTACTAAGAACATCGGCTTAAAGGGATGGGCAAAGTTCTAAATTTTCATCAGAGTTTTTAATTTTTTTTTAGTGGTGATGACCTTATTTACTCACATTAAGACACTCTTAACAATACTTTAACCGTATTTAATAAGCAACCTTTTTAATTTAGTATTTTCGCAAGCTATAATGAATTTCAAATTAGAAGCAACAGACAAGCTTTCGAAAGCGCGCGCAGGAGAACTTACTACCGACCATGGCGTAATTCAAACGCCCATATTTATGCCTGTGGGAACGGCGGGAACTGTTAAAGCGGTTCATCAGCGCGAGCTGGATCAAGATATTAAAGCACAAATAATACTTGGGAACACTTACCATTTATATCTACGACCAGGCTTAAACACTATTGAATAGGCGGGCGGTCTGCATATATTTAATGGCTGGCATAAACCTATTCTTACAGTTAGCGGAGGCTACCAGGTTTATTCGTTGACTGAGGTTCGAAAGATTAAGGAGGAAGGTGTCACCTTTCGCTCACATGTAGATGGTTCTAAGCATTTGTTTACTGCCGAAAATGTAATGGACATTCAGCGGATTATAGGAGCCGATATTATTATGGCTTTTGATGAATGCACTCCTTATCCTTGCGAATACAACTATGCGAGAAAGTCGCTTGATATGACTCACCGCTGGCTTAAACGTTGCTGCGACAGGTTTGATAGTACTGAGCCAAAATATGGCTATTCTCAAACCTTGTTTCCAATAGTTCAGGGTTCAGTATATAAGGATCTCCGTGAAAAATCTGCTGAAGTAATTGCGTCATTTAATCGTGAAGGAAATGCCATCGGTGGCCTTTCGGTAGGCGAACCGGCAGAAGAAATGTATGCAATGACCGAAGTTGTTTGTAACATCCTTCCGTTTGAGAAACCGCGCTACCTGATGGGTGTAGGCACTCCGGTAAATATTTTGGAAAACATCGCGTTGGGTATTGATATGTTTGATTGTGTAATGCCTACCCGAAACGCTAGAAACGGTATGCTTTTTACCAAGAATGGGATCATCAATATCAAAAATGAGAAATGGAAAGATGATTTTAGTGCAATTGAAGAAGACAGCGATTTATATTCAGACCTGAATTATTCTAAAGCCTATCTTCGGCATTTAATCGCTTCGAAAGAAATTCTTGGAGCGCAAATAGCCACTTTACATAATCTACATTTTTACATCTGGCTGGTAAACGAAGCCCGGGAAAAGATTATCTCAGGTGAATTTTATGAGTGGAAAAATAAGATGGTGAAACAACTTTCACAGCGTTTATAATATGCTGAAACCTGGAATAATCGATTGGTACATTATTAAAAAATACCTGGGAACCTTTGTGTTTACCATGGCTATTTTTTCAATCATTATAGTGGTGTTCGATATTTCGGAACGTTTAGACGATTTTATCAGGCATGAAGCTCCCCTTTCCAAAATCATCTTTCAATATTATGCCGGCTTCCTGCCATTTTACCTCAACTTTTTATCTCCATTGATCAACTTTATTGCTGTTATTTTTTTTACAGCAAAAATGGCCGATCAGACTGAGATTGTACCGATATTAAGCAGCGGCGTTAGTTTCAACCGCTTTCTATATCCTTACTTTATTTCCTCCTTTATCATTTTCCTTGTTACCCTGGCATTTAACCTTTTCATAATTCCAGAAACTAATCAGCTTTTGGTGGAATTTGAAAACGTATATCTTAATCCTAAAGCTGATAACACCAAGCTTTATACGCATTTGCAACTGAATAAAAACAGCTATGTGTACATTGAAAATTTTGATAATAACCAAAAAATAGGCTTTAAATTTTCCCTTGAAAAATTTAATGGCGACGAGCTGGTAGAAAAAACCGTTTCCGACCGTATTTTATGGGATTCGGTAAAACACAAATGGCAATTGGAAAATTATTCAATCAGGAAAATAAATGGATTGAAAGAAAGTATGACATCGGGAGCAAAGAAAGATACCAGCCTGGATATGCGGCCAATGGATTTTGAGATCTACGATAACCTTACAAAAGCCATGAACATGAAGGAACTTGATACTCGAATCGAAAAGGAAAAGATTCGCGGTGCGGGAATAATGGATGAGCTCCTTTTAGAAAAATACAGACGTTTTATTTACCCATTTTCTGCTTTTGTTCTGACTTTAATGGGTGTCGCACTTTCGTCGAGAAAGGTGCGAGGGGGAATAGGTTTACCTTTGGGATTGGGGATTTTGTTAAGTTTCGTCTACATCTTATTTATCCAATTTGCCAATATGTTCTCTTTAAAAGGAGGATTGCCGCCACTAATTGCTACCTTAATTCCTAACATACTTTTTGGAATAATCAGCCTATACCTTTTGGTGAAAGCACCTAAGTAATTATGACCGAACAAGACGCACGGAGACGCAATCTTCTTGTTTTACACGTCACCGTTTTTGTCTGGGGATTTACCGGAATTTTAGGTGCGCTAATCTCAATAAATGCAACTCAATTAGTTTGGTATCGCGTACTAATTGCTTTCATTTCATTGTATTTATACTTTAAAATTCGAGGGGTAGATTTAAAACTTAGCAGGAATGCTTTTCTTAAATTGTTCTTTACAGGAGCCCTGGTTGCCGCACATTGGATCCTATTTTTCCAATCAATCAAGTCCTCAACAGTTTCTGTAACGTTGGTTTGTCTATCTTCATTAACGTTATTCACTGCTATTCTGGAGCCTCTATTAAAGCGTCAAAAAATATCACGTTTGGAGATTGTAACCGGATTAGCGATTATAAGCGGCATATACCTCATTTTCGAGTTTGAGAGCAAATATACTCTCGGAATAATTTTGGGGCTAATCAGTGCCCTCTGTGCAAGTATTTTTTCGATCATTAACTCAAAACAGATACAAAATCGGGATGCTTCGATCATTAGTTTCTATGAATTAATTGGTGCCTGGGTGTGGATTACCATTTACATGATAGCCACAAACGGCTTTGATAACGGACTAAAACTTAATGTTTGGGATCTTTTTTATCTTGTGGTATTGGGCACAATTTGTACTTCGATTGCATATGTTGCAGGTGTGGCTGTTATGAAATTTTTATCTGCATTTCGGGTAGCTTTAATTACAAATCTTGAACCCGTTTACGGGATCATTTTAGCACATCTTTTCTTAGGAAAAAAAGAACATATGACTCCTGGATTTTATGTTGGTGCAATAATTATTCTGACTTCAGTTTTTCTTTATCCTTTCGTAAAACACCGGCTAGAGAAGCGTAGTTTAAGGAAAAAATCAGTCGCGATTTAAGCCAGACTATTTTACGTTTTTTACACTAAGCATAAATTAAAATATAACTTTCAGTTTAAATAATCGGTTTGATTATTGAATATCAGCAATGGCAAAATATATTAAGGCGAGATAACTCCGCTAAGAATTTTTATACAAAAGGATTCATTTAAATGATAGCCTGATTACAAAATTCTTATCAGCAGCAAAAGTAATTTCGATTGTAGCGATTTTTCAAAATTGCAACGGATACCCTAATTCTAAAATATAAAAATCTCGACCCTGGCCTTATCCGTATATTCAATTAAAAATTAATTAAACTGATCAATTCGTTTTTTGGCATTAATAACAAAACAGGTGGGGGAGAGTTGAATTTATACCACCATTTGCAATCTGTATTTTGAACAAGATTTGATTAATAATTCAGGACTAACAACCTCATTAAAATATTTTCATTAGAATTTTATACGAGTAATTTTCACAACTTTAGATTCTGGCATTCTTGAACTTTTCTTATCAATAATTCTTAATTTAAATACGATTTTTTTATAAAAACTTAAAATCAATATTTAATACAAAAAACTATAAAAGAGATCATTAACATATCTTATAACAAGTTATCATTAATATACATAACTATATATTTAACTTAAATTACTATTATATTTAGCACATGTCTAATCCACCACTTAAGATTAAGCTCAATAAGTTAAAAATCAGTACATTAGCTACAATCATATTAATCACCTGTTCTTTTAGTGGTTACAGCCAACTTTTCTCTAGTGAACAAAACCCACCTTCTATAAAATGGCTACAAATCAACACGGAAAATTTTCAAATTATTTATCCTTCAAGCTTTGAGGAGCAGGCTCTTCGAATGGCAAATACACTGGAAGGCTTCATCGGAAAATTTAGTTCTTATATAGGAA
>JANMZB010000431.1:0-1317 GCA_031382725.1 Sphingobacteriaceae bacterium
TTCCTATAGCTGTATTGCAGTACATGTGAGCAGTACCTCTCTATCACTACATCAGAGAGCTGATTTCGTGGGTAAGTACAAAAAAATAAAAAAAGCACAAAAATGTACTTACCATAAGCCTATCCTGTATTTGACTTCCGACTTCTTGTATATACATTTTTGCATTTCTGAGATATACAAATTGTTCTAATAATAATATACATAACTTGCATTTTTGATATGTACAATTGTTTTCAATAATAATATACAAATCTTTCAATTTTGATACGTAAAATTTTTATTTCGATAATAATCGAATATAGTAATATTATTATTTATAATTTGTACAAAGTAACACACATAATAGTTTAATATATAAATACAATTATATACTATTGCAAAACAAGAACTCGTTCTAAAATAAGAATTTATGTATTATAAACTAAGAAGGTATACAATTTGCAAGGTCATTTATGGACTAAGGGTATTACAAACTATACACATTAATACAAATTTGTTTTTCAAGAACCACTTGATATGCATCTTCGTTTGAATATAAAATCACATTTGACAATCACATTATATGAACAAACACAAACACAAATAAGATATTTATAAAAAGCATTTAATGTCATTTTACAAATTAAATATTAGTACGATTAATGGCAGAACAAAAAGCATCATTTGATGCATCAACTTTATTGCCCATCGGCAGATTAGCTCTCTGTGACTTTGGTATATAATCACTTCGACAGTGAATAATTTCAACTTCTTCAGTTGTGTCTTTTTTCCGTTTATCACACTTATTTTTATTAGCCTCATCACATTCCGCCTGCAATGTTGTAAGAAAAGATTGGTCAAATTCATCTCCATATTCATTTCGGTCATCAATGATGTTATCAAATAATGAATTGTATTCTCTTTTTCCTCTACTGCTCCATGAATGTCCACGACCTTTCTGATCACCAAAAAACTTTTGTGTTATTCCAGTGGCCTTCATAGGAACACGTATTTCATGATCTCGTTCTGACTCACCAATCACAACCCATGCATCCCAATTATTTTCAAGAATTAAGAAAGTGATTGCCTCATCACTAACACTACAATAATCACTGAACGGCTTAATGTAACATGAATTCTTATATAAACCCATTCCAATAACACACGGTATGAATTTTTCACAAAAAGTACGATATACAACAAAATTATGTCGCCCCATCTTATACTGATCTAGAGTAGAGAGACTGTGATCCACAATCATGGCTTTGAGCAGTAACGAATGAAAAAATTTAGATACACAATAGACGATAAAACATTCATTACAAATTGAATAGAAAA
>JANMZB010000476.1:0-1107 GCA_031382725.1 Sphingobacteriaceae bacterium
GTTTATGTTGACGACGTCCTGGTATTGTCGCACAATCCTCAGGCCATAATGGATACGCTTGCTCAAAAGTATACTCTCAAAGCTGGGAGCGTCCGTGCACCGAAGGAATACCTCGGTTCAGACATCAAACAGTTTACCATCCCTGCAAGCGCAGACGAACCTGCTAAAGATTGCTGGGCAATGTCTTCTGATACTTATGTCAAGCGCTCAATCGCTGACGTTGAACGTACACTTGAGGAGATCGGTCAACGGTTACGATCGAAAGTGACTACACCACTTTCGTCCTCGTACCGCCCAGAGCTCGATGCAACCGCCGAACTAGATGACCGACGGGCCAATTATTACCAGGGATTAATTGGAGTCCTACGGTGGATTGTCGAGTTGGGACGCATTGACATCATGGTTGCTGTCGCCATGCTATCGAGGTATCTCGCGAATCCAAGGGAAGGACACTTGGAAGAGGTCTTCCATGTGTTTGCTTACCTTAAAGCGTACGGGCGATCCATGGTTGTGTTTGACCATACACACCCGCAAACGGACGAAACCCGTTTCACCGCATCGGACTGGACTTCCTTTTACCCGGATGCGGCTGAAGCCATACCACCCAACGCCCCAGAGCCCAGGGGCAACCAGGTTGAAATGACCTGTTACGTGGACGCAGACCACGCTGGCTGTCGCGTGACTCGACGGTCACATACTGGAATACTCATATTCCTCCAAAAGGCACCAATCATTTGGTACTCAAAGCGACAAAACACAGTGGAGGCATCAACTTTCGGCTCGGAATTCATCGCAATGAAAACGGCCATTGAACAAGTTGAAGCAATGCGGTACAAGCTCCGCATGATGGGGATTCCTATCACAGGCCCCACTAACGTATACTGCGATAATGAAGCAGTATTCAAGAATTCTACCTTCCCTGAGTCGGTAATTAAGAAAAAGCATAATTCGATAGCGTATCATCGAACGCGTGAGGCCCAAGCTGCAGGCACAGTCCGCATTGCATGGGAGAGTGGGGACACTAACGTAGCTGATGTCCTTACAAAACTTCTCCCAGGCCCACGCCTACGGGATCTAATTCGTTTGATCCTGTGGTAGCATTGGCCC
>JANMZB010000535.1:0-1410 GCA_031382725.1 Sphingobacteriaceae bacterium
TTCTCGCAATATGCTCGGAAAATTCCGCGCTACGAGAAGCAATCCGAATAGAACAGAAGAAGTCGAAACGGTATGCGGATGCATACGACGTAGTACTCGCAGAAAAACGTAATTTGCTAGAGTTATTCGGCACCACGTTGCCCCAAGAGTTCACAAGGTTCTTGGAACACAAAGATACCCTACGGTTCCTGCAAGAGCGGATGACCAAACATAAGGAAAAAGACCCGAAATGGGACGATACAACGCTGACCGAGGAAGTGATGCAAGGTGGAAACAAAGACTACCTAGCGGTCAAACCGACAATATCCCAGGCATGGCAATGATTCGCAAAGGAAACGGGTAAAACGGACAACGAAGGATCCAGACTGGGAACATTAATCGAGGAATACGACATACCAAGCTCGGAAGCCGGCAACAAGTTCGGAGTGTGGGTCATTCTCGCGATGGAATGTATCCGTGAGGTGAGCCTACTGACCACCGATCAATCCAATGAATGGATCTCGATAAACGACAACACTCGGTCACAGCTTGACAAAGTATTTGAAACCTACGTCGAATACGTTAAGGCAACAACCAAGGAACCGCAACGTCAGATCGAGGGCATGACGGTATTAGCAAGAATAGTTCCGACAGGATTGAACGGGTTCTTGACCCAGGAATTCCTCCAGAAGCTGTCACCGATATACCATAGTAGACTATTCGGGATGAATCGGAAAGAGATCTACAGCGGCTTGAGCCAAGTGCTGGACAAAATAGCCAAGACCCCGGACAAGAAGATGACTCGGTTACCAAACGGAATACGAGCGATGTTTCCCGATGTATCGACGCAAGGAGCCATCTATGCGTCATCACACCCACTGGCCGAGGATATACAGTTACTAGAATACCGCCAAGATAACCGTAAGCCACCGCCCCCTGAATCCCAACTAAGTGAAGCGATGGGAGACAATGTACCCACACCAACGACCCCCCAGAAGAACCGAGTCCAATTTTCCAGTGAAGGGAAGAGCAACCATACCCCGATCGTCATTGACGAGGGTGGTTCACCACCCTCTCCCCAGGACTCAACGGGTACGGCAATGACCGACGATGATCGCAAGCCGGAAGCCAGTACTGGATACCTTACCCAAGATACAGGAACTGATGAAGTGGAGGCTACGGACGAAGAAGACACTCCGGGCCAGGCTATGGTAAACCGGAAGCGACGCAGAGTATAACTACCTTGGATCCGACACTCTAGGAACCCGGAGTCGCAGGCCTAGGGTCAGAGATGATCAAGAACCAGATCCCCCCCGGCATCGGCGAATGGACTTACCTAGAAGTAGATAGTCTCCCTCGATCCAACCATATCGCGGAAGTACTACACTAAGGGGAGTAATAGGGAGAAACCGGAGTAGTACGGATACAGAG
>JANMZB010000538.1:0-1175 GCA_031382725.1 Sphingobacteriaceae bacterium
CTACTACGTAGTAAAAAATACTCACATGTCTACTTAATATAGTTCCGACAAGTAGGATGCATTAGTACCTTAACAATTGTAACAGTAGAGTATTTTAATTGTATGCAAAAATGTTCGCGTCTCGAAATTCGACCTTTTCGACGCACGACGCTATTTTCCTATAGATTTTGATGTCACCAGGGCTTGTAAGTAGGACGTGATTTTAGGTCTACTAAGTACTATCTACTCAATAGTAGTTAAAATTAATGATCCTACTATCTACTTATATATTAAGTAGAAACTCACGATCCTGAGTATTTAGTACTATCTACACAAATTGACTCTAGTAGGAATGCCTATTAATACAATGTATATAAAGTAGCTCATGAGAAATGACTACTTCTTCCTACAGTACTTAAAAGTATGTTAAAATTATAAGTATATTTGCTACTACTATATTAAGTAGGATATCGAAATCCAACCTACTTAGTACTATATACTTTTATGTAGAACTTATCTTTTGTCTACTATCTACTGCTATATTAAGTACGAATCATTAATGTAAATACTATCTACTGAATGTGTGATATAAGTAGTACTTAATAGGCAATAAGTAGCAGATAAGTAGCTTCTAAGTAGCAATTTTGTACACTACTTTCTACTACTATAATAAATAGATTCCCGAAGGTTGGCCTACTTCCTATTATATACTTAAAAGTAGGTCCGATCATGTAACCTACTGAAGGCTGCTATTTTTAGTAGAACATCGAAATCCTACCTACTTCCTACTTTCTACTTAAAAGTAGGATAAATTCATGTTTCTACTATCTACTTATATATATAATAGATTTTCGAAAACCGATCTACTTGATATTACCTACTCAAAAGTAGTCTACATTAGTCTTCCTACTTCTAAAGTTATATTAAGTAGATTGGTGAAAATCAGACTACTTCGTACTGCCTACTTAATATATCAATAGTTAGTATGTTATTTAGTAGGCAATAAATAGATAATAGGCTGAGCCTACTTACAAGCCCTGGTACCTACTCCGAATGTTACCTGGTACTATTATTTTCAAACATTATAAATATCAGGTGTTGTCTTTTTATAATGTTCGTTAATTTTTATTATTAAAACAATTAATTCGATTTCACGTGTTCTACCAGTACAAGTAATACTAAAACCTGATACAGAT
>JANMZB010000540.1:0-1141 GCA_031382725.1 Sphingobacteriaceae bacterium
CAGTGGGAGTTGGACCGAGCATCCACAAGATCAGCGAAATCATCCTCCATGTAATGCAACTGTCCGATGGTATACGCCTACGAGATCCCAACATCCTCCCAGATTTCGTCAGGGAAGTCGCCGACCAGATAGGCTCCAAAGTATACGCTATGAAGAAGCCAGAAGAGTTCGTGGACACGTTGACAATCATTGCGGCGGCAGCAGTCATGCCGGAAAAGGACGTAGTACGCAAACTAAGTGATAATCGGACAACCAACCGCCAAGGTCGTCCGAATAAATACCTGAACTTCGTGGACGAAATCTATTCCACAAGGGGTATGATACCTGGCGACAAATTCGACGCAGCGGCATTCAACATCAACGGTTGGACATTTGAACCCGACGAGGCGGAGGACACGAACGAAGACCAACTGCGCGAGTTGCTTAAAAAGGCTCAAGAAACGATCTCGGCATCGGATAGTACGTTGAAAGCAGCTACGTCCCGCAACAAGACACTGTTGAAGGAAGTGGCAGAACTCAAGACCCAGTTGCTGAAAATGAAAACCGAGCAGGGGCGAAGAGAAGTTCAAACAAACGCTGAGCTAGAACGATGCGAACAGGGGATCCTCGCAGTCCGCTCGGAAAATTCCGCGCTCCGAGGAGCAATCCGAATAGAGCAGAAGAAATCGAAACGGTATGCGGATGCATACGACGTAGTACTCGCAGAAAAACGTAATTTACTAGAGTTATTCGGCACTACATTGCCCCAAGATTTCATAAGGTTCTTGGAACACGAAGATACCCTACAGTTCCTTCAAGATTGGATGAGCAAACATAAGGAAAAGAACCCGAAATGGGACGATACAATGCGGACTGATGAGGAGATGCAAGGTGGAAATAAGGACCACCCCGCAGCCAAACCGACAATATCCCAGGCATGGCAACGATTCGCAAAGGAAACGGGTAAACGGACAACGAAGGATCCAGACTGGGAACAATAATCGAGGAATACGATATACCAAACTCGGAAGCCGGAAACAAGTTCGGAGTGTGGGTCATTCTCGCGATGTAATGTATCCGTGAGGTGAGCCTACTGACCACCGATCAATCCAATGAATGGATCTCTATAAACGACAATACTCGGTCACAGCTTGACAAAGTA
>JANMZB010000558.1:0-9298 GCA_031382725.1 Sphingobacteriaceae bacterium
TTCCGTTTCCGGATCTCCCATTCTTACATTATACTCAATCACATTTGGCTCACCGTTATCATTCATCAAACCAATAAAAATGAAGCCTTTGTATGGGATGTGATCTTCTTTCAATCCGCGTATGGTTGGCTTAATGACTGTTTCCTCAACCTTCTTCATAAACGCAGCGTCGGCAAATGGCACAGGAGAAATGGAACCCATCCCACCTGTATTCAAACCAGTATCACCCTCTCCAATACGTTTGTAATCTTTTGCTTCCGGAAGTATTTTATAACTATGCCCATCAGTAAGCACAAAAACTGACAGTTCTATTCCTGATAAAAATTCTTCAATAACAACCGTGCTGCTTGCTTCGCCGAACTTTGCGTCTTGCAACATTGCAACCAATTCGTTTTGAGCTTCCTCCAGCGTCTGGCAAATAAGTACGCCTTTCCCCGCTGCAAGTCCATCTGCTTTAAGCACCACCGGTAACCGGTGTGTTTCCAGGTATGATAAACCTTCGCTTAAAGTATTTATAGTAAACGTGGCCGAAGCGGCAGTAGGAATATTGTGCCTCCTCATAAACGACTTTGAAAAGTTTTTACTTCCTTCTAATTGGGCGCCTTGTTCTTGCGGTCCGATTACAGGTATCGATTTTAAATCATCATCAGCAAGGAAAAAATCGTGTATTCCTTTAACCAAAGGCTCTTCAGGGCCTACAAGGACAAGGTTAATATCATTTTCGAGGACAAAATGACGGATGCCTTTAAAATCAGTTATAGCGAGGTTTACATTTTTACCATAGGCACCGGTTCCGGCGTTTCCGGGTGCGATAAATAATTCTTTGCAAAGCGGACTTTGAGATATTTTCCAGGCAAAAGTACTCTCTCTTCCGCCAGAACCAATTAAAAGAATGTTCATAAGCGCAAAGATAAAATTCTATATTGTTAAAGGAATTAAGATATTGTAATTGCAATCGGATTCATAATTAAAGATGTTAGAAGATTTCGAAAATTTAACGGTTTATCATAAAGCCAAGGATATACTAGTTCTGGCGGAACATATTTGTGAATCATTAAAAGATGATGATCAGAAAGAACATATTGAGCATCAAATTCTAAGCAACGCCTTAGTTATAAGTGTTAAAATAGCGGCCGCAGCAGGATGTGAGGTCTATTCTGTCAAAATAGAAAACTTGCTAAAAATTAAGTTTGCTGTGCGCGAGATGTTTGAGGGAGTGCTTTTCGCCCGACTTATAAAAATCAACCCCAATGATTATGTACAATTAATGCGGGTTGCAATTGAAGAATTCAGAATCGAATTTGTTAAATGGGTTAGAACATTTGATCCATCTGATGACATGAAAGACGACTGGGCGATACGATACCTAATTGATAAAAATGATGGTTTTGATACAAAAATGGTATCTAACGAAGCCAGCGACTTTGATCCCGACGACCCTGATACAAAATGGTTCGATTGGGATGATGAAGATCTATAGTGAAGCACTTCTTTCCCATAATATCTTCTTGCGATTTTAGTTTCATTAATTGAAGGTATTCCCCACTGTAATTAGCTAAATAAATTTAATTTTGCTTGCATTATGTCAATTTGACCTGTAGAAGGCCATGGCGTAATTATTGATTAAAACAGAGTTCATTCTATATAACATGTTAGGTTTTTTAAATAAATTATTCGGCAGCAAATCCGAACGCGATATAAAACTTATTCAACCACTGGTTGAGAAAATAAAAGCAGAATATTCAAAACTCACCTCCATTAGCGATGATGAGCTGCGCCAAAAAACTGCCGATTTTAAAGCCAGAATTAGCGAAGGACTATCCTCAATAGATCAGCAGATTCAGCAATTAAAAGATCAGGCTGAAAATTCCGAGCTATCGATTCATGATAAAACGGACATTTACGATCAGGTAGATAAATTAGGAAAGGAGCGTGATAAGCAACTTGAAGTACTTTTACTTGATATTCTGCCCGAAGCATTTGCAGTAGTAAAGGAAACCGCCCGCAGGTTGACCGAGAATAAAACTCTCGAAGTTACGGCCACAGATTTCGACCGTGAACTTGCCGCCCGTAAAAATAATGTATTGATTAAAGGGGATAAAGCCATCCACCATAACGTTTGGCTGGCTGCGGGAACAGAGGTTGTTTGGAACATGATTCATTATGATGTTCAGCTTATTGGAGGTATCGTTCTACACCAGGGAAAAATTTCTGAGATGACAACAGGTGAGGGTAAAACACTTGTTGGTACACTTCCGGCATATCTAAATGCGCTTTCTGGTCAGGGTGTACACATTGTAACGGTTAATGATTATTTGGCACGCCGTGACTCCGAATGGAACGGTCCTTTATTCGAATTTCATGGCTTAAGTGTTGATTGTATTGACAAACATCAGCCAAATTCTGATGCGAGGCGAAAAGCATATTTGGCTGACATCACCTTCGGAACCAATAATGAGTTTGGCTTTGATTACTTACGTGATAACATGACCCAGACTCCTGAAAGCCTGGTGCAGCGCAAACTGCATTTTGCGATGGTGGATGAGGTGGATTCGGTTTTGATTGATGATGCCCGTACACCTTTAATTATTTCAGGTCCGATTCCAAGAGGCGATGAGCACGAGTTTTATGAATTAAAACCAAGGATTGAACGATTGGTTAACGCACAGAAAGGCTTTGTAAATACTGCCCTGAACGAAGCCAAGAAATCTATTGCTGAAAATAAATCTGGCGTTAACGATGGCGGCTTAGCACTTTTACGTGCACATAGAGCTTTACCAAAAAGTAAAGCCTTGATCAAATATTTGAGTGAATCTGGCATTAAACAAGTTCTCACCAAAACCGAGAATCACTACATGCAGGATCAGAACAAGGACATGCCTAAGGTTGATGAGGAACTGTTTTTTGTGATTGATGAAAAGCAGAACCAGGTTGAATTGACGGAAAAAGGTATCGAGCTGATTACTGCTTCCGGCGAAGATGCTCATTTCTTTGTAATGCCTGATGTGGGTTCTGAAATAGCTGAGATCGAAAAATCAACACTCAGTACCGAAGAGAAAATTGCTAAAAAGGATTCTTTAATGCGCGATTTCTCTGTGAAATCAGAACGTATTCATTCGGTCAACCAACTTCTTAAAGCATATACTTTATTTGAAAATGATGTGGAATACATCATTGACGAAGGTAAGATCAAGATTGTTGATGAACAGACCGGCCGTGTGATGGAAGGCCGCCGTTATTCAGACGGCTTGCACCAGGCAATTGAAGCTAAAGAAAATGTAAAAGTTGAAGACGCGTCGCAAACCTATGCGACTATTACGCTTCAGAATTACTTCAGAATGTATCACAAGCTTGCCGGTATGACGGGTACAGCTACAACAGAAGCGGGCGAGCTATGGCAAATTTATAAACTCGACGTTGTTGAGATCCCAACTAACGTAGCAATGCAGCGTAAAGACATGGAGGATAAAGTTTATCGTACCATGCGCGAAAAATATAATGCAGTAACTGACGAGATCGCATCCTTAACAAAAGCCGGAAGACCAGTATTGGTTGGTACAACTTCCGTTGAGATTTCCGAACTATTAAGCAGAATGCTTAAGCTGAGAGGTGTCAGACATAATGTGTTAAACGCTAAACTTCACCAAAAGGAAGCGGATATTGTTGCTGAAGCAGGTAAGTCAGGCACGGTGACTATCGCCACAAATATGGCTGGTCGGGGTACCGATATTAAACTTGGTGAAGGTGTTAAGGAAGCAGGTGGTTTAGCTATTGTAGGTACCGAGCGGCATGAATCTCGTCGTGTAGACAGGCAGTTGCGTGGTCGTGCGGGACGTCAGGGCGATCCGGGTTCTTCACAGTTCTTTGTTTCTTTGGAGGATAACCTGATGCGTTTGTTTGGTTCCGAAAGAATCTCCAACATTATGCTCAGAATGGGAATTGAAGAAGGCGAGGTAATTCAGCATTCTATGATAACTAAATCTATCGAGCGCGCACAACGCAAGGTGGAGGAAAACAACTTTGGTATTCGTAAACGTTTGCTGGAATATGATGATGTAATGAATTCGCAGCGTTCTGTAATTTATTCAAAACGTAAAAACGCCTTGTTTGGCGAACGATTGGAAGTTGATTTGAGTAATACTTTCTACGATACCGTAGAAGACATCGTAACCGAATATAAAGAGACATCGAATTTTGAAGGCTTCCAGTTGGAGCTTATCAGGATTTTCTCAATAGATCCCGAAGTTGATGAAGCTAAGTTTAGTACAACCTCAATTCCCAAATTAACAGAGCTTGTATTTGTAAAAGTAACCGAATATTATCAGCGTAAGCTTGAAGCTATTGCGCAGCAAGCATATCCGGTACTTAAGCAGGTGTATGAGGAAAGAGGCGAATTTATCGAGAATATTATAGTTCCGTTTACCGATGGTTTAAGAGGAATGCAAGTTGCTACAAATCTTAAGAAAGCCGTTGAGTCTAAAGGAACCGAAGTTTTTAAAGCCTTCGAAAAAACGGTTGTTCTGGCGCTGATTGATGAATCATGGAAAGAGCATCTTCGTGAGATGGATGAGTTAAAGCAGTCTGTACAAAATGCGGTTTATGAGCAGAAAGATCCGTTGGTTATTTATAAAATGGAAGCCTTTAATCTGTTTAAACAGATGCTTGTTACCGTAAATAAAGATGTAGTGAGTTTCTTATTTAAAGGCGGAATCCCATCTCAACAATCAGAAGAAGTAAGAGAAGCAAGACCTCAGCCAAGACAGGATTTGTCGAAACTGAAAGTGTCTAAACCTCAGCTTGCTGCTGTTGCTAGTGGCGGTGGCGATATGGGGATGGAAGATACCCGCGAAATTCAAAAAACAATGCCAATTCGCGCGGAGGTCAAAATTGGAAGAAACGATCAATGCCCATGCGGAAGCGGGAAAAAATATAAAAACTGCCATGGCGCAGGTTTGGAATAATCAGGATGTTAAAAGATAAAGTTAAGGCACTTGCCGAAAGTACTCACGCTGAAATAGTTGAACTTCGCAGGCATTTGCATGCTCATCCAGAGCTTTCCTTTTCTGAATATAAAACATCAGCTTATGTAAAAAAACAGCTTGATCTGTTAGGGATTCAATGGTCGCCTTTAGCGGATACGGGCATTGTGGCTTTATTAAGAGGCGACAAACCCTCCGAATCTGTTATCGCTTTGCGAGCTGATATGGATGCTCTACCAATTACCGAAGCGAATGATGTGCCCTACAAATCCCAAAATATTGGTGTGATGCACGCTTGCGGACATGATGTGCACACCTCTTCTTTATTAGGTGTGGCTAAAGTTCTCAGTCAATTGAAATCTGAATTTGGCGGCACTGTGAAATTTATCTTTCAGCCTGCGGAAGAGAAACTTCCCGGCGGGGCAAGCCTGATGATTAAGGAAGGTGTTTTGGAAAATCCCAAGCCTCAGGCCGTAATCGGACAACATGTAATGCCTTTAATCGAAACCGGAAAAATTGGTATTCGCTCCGGTAAATACATGGCTTCTACCGATGAATTGTATGTAACCGTTAAAGGGAAGGGCGGACATGGTGCGCAACCACAGCAAAATATAGACCCGGTTTTAATCACTTCGCATATTATTATTGCTTTACAACAGGTTGTAAGTCGCATTGCAGATCCGAAATTACCAACTGTTTTATCGTTCGGAAAAGTAATAGCTAATGGTGCAACCAATGTTATTCCTAACGAAGTTTACCTGGAAGGAACATTTAGAACAATGGATGAAGTCTGGCGTGCCGAAGCACACAAGCGAATGAAAAAAATTGCTGAAGGTATTGCCGAAAGTATGGGTGGCGGTTGTGATTTTAACATCGTGAAAGGATATCCTTTTTTGGTAAATGAAGAAAAACTTACAGCTCAGGTGCGTGCTTTTGCCGTAGAATATTTAGGGGAAGAGAATGTGCTTGATATTGACATCTGGATGGCCGCAGAAGATTTTGCATATTATACCCAGGTGGCTGATGCCTGCTTTTATCGCTTAGGAACTAGAAACGAATCCCGGGGAATTACTTCTTCAGTACATACTCCAACATTTGATATTGATGAAAGCGCATTAAAAACAAGTGTAGGGCTAATGGCCTATACTGCTTTAAAACAATTGGGTAATTAATAGCTTTTGTGAAAGGCTGGTGTGACACCAGCTTCGGGGGAGCGACCCTGCGTTTGGTGTCTCACCAAACGCTTGAGGCAGTTAGTGAAGATACATTTGAAAAACTAAAAGGCCAGCTCTGTACCGCACCGCGGTTGGTGTTTCACCAAACGCTTAATAAAATAATAATTGTTGTGAAGAAAATAATAATCGCCCTCCTATTAATCATTTTTTCCTCAATCACTTCCTATTCCCAGCAAATCAAGCGTTTTAATCCCGATACAGTACTTACTGTGACCCTCGACACTGTCATTAATATAACAGCAAAAAGACTCAGCGTCGAAACCTTTATCAATCAAATATTGAAAGACACCAGTTTCTACGACGCCTTCAGCAATATGAAGAAGTATAGCTTTACAGCGGAGAACAGGGTTTTTAGTTATAACAAGCGAAACAAAGTAGATAGCAAGATTTTTCGCAAGATTTTTCATAATAATGATGGTCCGTACAAGATGCAGTTTCTTGCTAAGCAAGACAGCGGAAAGCTTTTCAAGAAAAACGGAAAATATCAGTTGTATACCGTGGAGATGTTCGATTACATTTTTATGAATCCATACAACTCAGACTTTGCACCAACAGCACCAGGTTCAGGGAAGAAGGGAACAAACGAATCGTATAAGGATAAATTAAAAACATTAATATTCAGCCCGGGAAGGCCCGTAAAGGGAGTTCCGTTTATAGGCAACAAAACAGCAATTTTCACTGCCAACATGCGTCAATATTACGATTACTCATTTTTTAGCAGTACCTATCTTGATTCTATACCCGTTTATAAGTTTAAAGTAAAGGTTAAACCAGATCTTTCAAACTGGACAAAAGACGGCTTGATGATTAGAGAGTTGACTACAATCTTCGACAAGCGAGATTTCCAGATTTTAGGCCGTTATGTAGATATGAAATACGATAATCTGGCTTTTGAGTTTGATGTTCAGATGAATATTGAGCTGGGTTATTTTGATAAAGGAGAAGTATTACTCCCCACAAAAATAAGCTACCAGGGCAACTGGGATATCCCGTTTAAAAATGAAGAACGAGCAAGCTTTTTGATCTTGCATAAGGGATATAGGCTGGGTAAAAAGTAGTCTGTTGGTTCACGAGTCTAAATAATTTCTTAAATTATCATTGCTGATATAATCTTTGTACATTTGATATGTTATAATATATTATAACTATTACTATGCGAACACGCGTTAGAGATATAGGAAATTCCAAAGGTGTAATCTTGCCAAAAAGCTTGCTTAGCAAGTGTTATATTGAAGAAGAAGTTACTTTAGAAGTTAAGGATAATAAGATTATTATTAGCCCAGCTCAAACTGAAAGAAGAAAAGGATGGGCAGATGCATTTCAGCGGATGGCCGAGGCGGGCGACGATCAGCTAATGATACCAGACATTTTTGAAGATGAAAACCATGATGACTGGACATGGAAATAAGCCAGTATGGAGTCTATTGGATTGATCTTAATCCCACAATAGGAAGTGAAGTTTCAAAAATTCGCCCTTGTGTTGTTATATCGCCGGATGAAATGAATAGGTTTTTAAAAACAGTTATCATTGCTCCGATTACACACACGGTTAAGAATTATCCCTCAAGAGTGAATTGCAAGATTGACGGACAGGCTGGTTCTATAATGCTAGATCAACTAAGAACGATAGATAAAGCCAGAATTAAAAGTAAACTTGCTAGGCTTGTAAATAAAGAGATTGTTCAGCTTAAAACAGTTATTAATGAAATGCTGTGTTGATAATTGCCCTTAAATGATTGCCAAAGAAACCGTTGATAAGATTTTAGAAAGTGCCCGTATCGAAGAGGTAGTTGGCGACTTTGTGCATCTTAAAAAACGCGGTACAAGTCTTATCGGCAATTGCCCATTTCACAACGAGAAAACTCCATCCTTTCACGTCTCAATAAATAAAGGAATCTACAAATGCTTTGGTTGCGGTAAAGGCGGCGATTCGACTCGCTTCATCATGGATCATGAAAAGTATTCATATCCGGAGGCACTTAAATACCTTGCCAACAAGTACAATATAGAAATAGCCGAGATTGAGGCTTCACCAGAGCAGCAGGTGGCAGACAGTCGCCGTGAAAGTTTATTCGTTATCTCTGCCTGGGCAGCCAAGTTTTTCAGTCATGCCATGTGGGAAACACAGACCGGACAAACAATCGGTTTGGGTTATTTTAAAGAGCGTGGCTTTCGGGATGATATCATCAAAAAATTTGAGTTGGGTTATTCCCCTGATGAATGGGGAGCATTGGGTGAAAAAGCTATCCGCGAAGGATACAAAGAAGAGTTTTTAGAAGAAACGGGATTATCCATCCGTAACGATAAAGGCGGTTTATATGACCGCTTTCGCGGAAGGGTGATGTTTCCCATCCATAATTTCACCGGAAGGATAATCGGATTTGGCGGGCGTACGCTCAAAACCGACAAGAATGTACCCAAATACGTAAACTCTCCCGAGAGCGATATCTATCACAAGTCGAATGTTCTTTATGGTTTGTTTTTCGCTAAAAAGGCAATCAGGGATCTGGATAATTGTTACCTGGTAGAAGGTTATGCGGATGTGCTATCCGTGCAACAGGCCGGAATAGAAAATGTGGTAGCTTCTTCGGGAACTTCCCTTACCATTGAACAAATCAGGCTGATATCCAGATTTACAAAAAATATAACCATCCTTTTTGATGGCGATGCTGCCGGGATCAAGGCATCACTACGCGGACTGGATATGATTCTTGAGGAAGGCCTCAACGTTAAGGTTGTTCTTTTCCCGGAAGGGAATGACCCGGATTCGTATGTGCAAAAGCTGGGGAGTTCGGCGTTTAAAACCTTCCTGGAGCAAAATCAAAAAGACTTCATCCTTTATAAAACATCCATCCTGCTAAAAGATGCCGGTACCGATCCTATCAAAAAGGCGGGTATTATTCATGATGTTGTCGATAGTATTTCTAAGATCCCGGATGGGATAAAGGCTTCTGTATTTGTGCGCGAGTGTAGTTCTTTAATGCAAATTGAAGAGCGTGTTTTAATAGCAGAACTAAACAAACTTCGATTAAATAAAAATAAACGGGAAAGCAATAGAGCCGAGCCTCCTTCAGGGCGGCCGGA
>JANMZB010000606.1:0-14544 GCA_031382725.1 Sphingobacteriaceae bacterium
TCCCATTTTCTTTTACCTCTACATATTCCGGCGGCGCGATCCCGGCTAAGATTCCGTGAGAAGGTTCAAGTCCTTCATGCGCACGGGCAGAAGCATCGCTACGGTCGAAAATCCCGGTCGGATTTAGTTGCTTTTGAAGCTCATCTAGTAGAATCTGCTTCACATTATCAATTCCGTTTGTATGTATCTGTACCGATAAGAAGTCTGCATATTTATCAACTATTAATCCAGGTAAATAATCAGCTTCGCTAAATACCAACCTGCAAACATTGGTATGAGTAGATGTAAGAATTGCTTCGCGTGCTTTTATTGCCTTTGTAATTCTCAGTCGCCACCAATCTTCGTTTAATTCTGTTTCGCTATCCCATTCTAATAACCGAACCGCTACGCGCGATTTGTTATTGAAAAAACCTTTGGCTAAAAAAGCTCCACCCGCATCAAGTACCGAAACGACCTCACCATTCTTTGGATTCCCTTTAATCGCATCTATTGCTCCCGAAAATACCCAGGGGTGTAATTGTTTAACCGCCTTCTCTTTTCCCTTTTTTAATCGTACTTCTGCCATGCTGCAAATCTATATTAAATGACAAATTATTTAGAACTTTTAGATTTTGTTAAACTATCATCATACTTTTGATTTTATGGAAGAAATATCCTGGTCCGATTTCCAAAATGTCGAATTACGTGTCGGAACAATCCTGGAAGTTTTAGATTTCCCAGAAGCTAGGAAACCAGCCTATAAAGTAAAAGTAGATTTTGGTGAATTTGGTGTAAAATGGTGTAGCGCACAAATAACGGCGCACTACACTAAAGAATCATTGCCAGGCCGACAGATCATCGGTATTATTAACTTTCCTAAGAAACAGATCGGTAAATTTATGTCCGAATTTTTAGTTACCGGTTTCGCCGATGAAAATGGAGACATTGTTTTGGCCGCCGTCGAACGTAAATTACCTAATGGTTCAAAACTGATCTAATGCGATACGTAAATTTTGAGTCAGAAAGCTCTATTTCCCCTCACGAGTTTTTTATGAACGAAGCATTAAAGGAAGCTAATATTGCTTTGAGTCTTGATGAAGTTCCTATCGGCGCGGTAATTGTTTCGAACGGTAAAATTATCGGGCGTGGCCATAACCTCACCGAAAGGTTAAATGATGTAACAGCACATGCCGAGATGCAGGCTTTTACAGCAGCGGCAAATTACCTGGGCGGAAAATACCTCAAAGATTGCACGCTATATGTTACTATCGAACCTTGTGTGATGTGTGCAGGCGCATCTTACTGGACTCAAATCAGCCGAATTGTTTACGGTGCCCCGGATGAGAAGCGTGGATTTAGTCGGATTGACAGCAAAATACTTCATCCCAAGACAGAATTAGTTTCAGGTGTTAAAGAGCTTGAATGCGCTACCTTAGTTAAAGACTTCTTTTTGTCTAAAAGGAATAAAACTTGACATCTTTCTGAACAATTATTTTAATCATAAGTTATATTTGTGTCTTTGAAAATTTAATCTCTAAATAAAATCGTTATGTCTTTCGAATTACCAGCCCTACCATATGCAAGTGATGCATTAGAACCACACATTGACAAAGCAACCATGGAAATTCACCACGGGAAGCATCATAATGCCTACGTCACCAATCTAAATAATGCGATTGCCGGATCTGATGCTGAATCTAAATCTTTAGAAGAGCTTCAGGCTTCTATTTCCCAGTTTGCGCCAGCGGTTAGAAATAATGGCGGCGGTCATTATAACCACAGTTTATTTTGGGCGGTTATTGGTCCAAACGGTGGCGGTGAGCCTTCCGGCGAATTAGCAACGGCTATTACCGAATCTTTTGGATCTTTTGAAGAATTTAAAAAGAAGTTTAGCGAAGCTGGAACAACACGTTTCGGATCTGGTTGGGCTTGGTTAAGCGTTTCCGCTGATGGCAAATTGCAAGTGTCGTCAACTCCGAATCAGGATAATCCATTAATGGATGTGGCTGACGTTAAGGGAACTCCCATTTTAGGAATGGATGTTTGGGAGCATGCTTACTACTTAAACTATCAAAATCGTCGCCCAGATTATATCGCTGCTTTCTTTAATGTAATTAATTGGGATGCGGTTTCTGAGCGTTACTCAGCAGCTAAGAAATAATTTATAATAAAAACTTTTTCTTAAAAAGTAGTGTATTTACAGAAGTACACTACTTTTTTATTTTAAAACGATGAATAACAGGATATTTTTTACGCTTTCGGTTTTTGCGATAACCCTTTTAACAAGCTGTGAAGCTATTGGGGATATATTTCAGGCAGGAATGTATGTTGGGGTATTTATAGTAATTGCACTTGTTGCGGTTTTAATCTGGGTGTTAAGATTTTTTAGAAAACGCAGTTAATACGTTTATAAATTGCACCAATAACCTCGAAATCCAACCTCCCCTCTCCATTTGGAGAGGGGCTGGGGGTGAGGCTTACTCCACCGTAACACTTTTCGCCAAATTCCTCGGCTGATCAACATTACAACCCCGCATTACTGCGATGTGATACGATAACAATTGCAACGGTATCGTAGCCAATAATGGTAAAAATGCCTCATTAGCATCCGGAATTTCAATTACATAATCCGCCATTTTCCTAACCTCCTTATCGCCTTCAGTAACAATGGCAATCACAATTCCTTTACGAGCTTTAACTTCCTGAATATTGCTGATAACCTTCTCGTAGGATGAATTTTTTGTAGCGATTACAATCACTGGCATTTCGGCATCTATAAGTGCAATAGGCCCATGTTTCATTTCTGCTGCGGGATAACCTTCAGCATGGATGTAGGATATTTCTTTAAGTTTTAAAGCACCTTCTAAAGCAACAGGAAAACCGCTGCCCCTGCCTAAAAATAAGCAGTTGGTTGAATCTTTTAGTTTCTCAGCGATTTCGATAATGTGGTTATCAGCTTTTAAACATTTTTCAACTAAAGCCGGGATAGCATCTAATTCAGTTAATAAGCTTACCAAAGTACTTTCTTTAACAGTTCCTCTTTGCTGAGCCATAAAAAATGCCATCAGCGTGAGCACAGTTACTTGTGCAGTAAATGCTTTGGTTGAAGCTACTCCAATTTCTGGTCCGGCGTGAGTGTAAACACCAGCGTCGGAAATTCGTGGTATTGATGAGCCTGCAACATTGCAGATTCCAAAAATAGTAGCTCCCCGTTCTTTCGCCAGTTCAATTGCAGCCATGGTATCTGCAGTCTCCCCGGATTGGGAAATGGCAATTACAATATCCTTTTCAGAAATAATTGGATTTCTGTATCTGAATTCTGAAGCATATTCAACTTCTACGGGTATGCGTGCATACTCTTCGATAAGATATTCTCCTACCAAACCTGCGTGCCATGAAGTACCGCAGGCAACGATTATAATGCGATCAATATTTTTAAGCTTATCCGCATAATCTTTAATGCCTCCCAGCTGCACTTTTCCTTCAATCGGGTAGATTCTTCCGCGCATACAATCACGAATAGAACGCGGCTGTTCATAAATCTCCTTCAACATAAAGTGATCGTAACCTCCTTTTTCAAGCATCTCCAGCTCAAGAGCAAGCTCTTGGATGTAAGGTGTTACAATCCTGTTATTAATGTCTTTTATAACAAGTTCATTTTTCTTGATATAAGCAATCTGACTGTCTTTTAAATAGATAACGTTTTTGGTGTATTCAACTATTGGTGAAGCATCCGATGCTATAAAATATTCTTCATTACCTACACCAATCACCATTGGGCTACCCTTTCTTGCAGCAACTAAAACATCGGGCTCGTCGTTACTCATTACCACAATGGCGTAAGCACCCACTACTTCGTTAAGGGCAACTCGTACCGCATCGAACAAGTCAAGATCATTAGCTTTTTGGATTTCCTCAATAAAGTGTACTAATACTTCCGTATCGGTATCGCTTTTAAAAATGTGCCCTTTAGATTTAAGAGCTTCTTTTAAAACGGCATAATTTTCAATAATACCATTATGTATGATTGATAATCTACCATCTCCTGAAGTATGAGGGTGAGAGTTATAGTCGGAAGGAATACCGTGTGTGGCCCAACGGGTATGACCCATTCCTATCGATCCGCTTACGTCTTGATTTTGTGCGAATGCTTCAAGTTCAGAAACTTTTCCGGTCTTTTTATAAATCTTTAAATCATGATTCATTAAGGCAACCCCTGCACTGTCATATCCGCGATATTCTAAACGATGAAGACCTTTGATAATAACATCCCAGGCATTTCTATGCCCTATATAACCAACTATTCCACACATGTTAGTATAAATTTTACTTGCTAAGCTACAAAAATGAAGTTTATAAAGAAGAAAGCCGAATCTTAATTCGGCTTTGTATATGTAAGTTTTAATTTCATCCTGTTTGTGGGATGATTACCACCGCCAAGGACAGATCGTGCCGCTGTAGTAGCAGAAGAAAAAATGTTTAGGTTTTGTGTTAAAGGCAAATCTATTGGTGCTATAAAAGTGTCGTATTGTACGAGTTTATTACTAAGAATATCTTGAATGTAGGAAGTAATGTTGAATGTGTATGTTTTTTCTGTAGCGTTATATAGGCCTCCGAATGTAGTGAAGTTATTATCAGGCACACTCTGTCTTTGCCCGGCAATATCCGATCGGTATAGTGCTAATCTTGGCGCAGGTTTGAAAGGAAATACATCGGTATTCTGAAGAACAGGAATCACAATCTCTGCTTTATTAATAGAAATGTTTCCCTTTTCTTTCAATTTCGCTAAATACGGAAATCTTATTTTGGTTCTTAAACCACCACCTAAGGGCTGAACATACACAGTACTAAAGCTTGCCGATGTATTAGTTGTGTTAAGTTGTGTTTGCACTGCAGTACTCCTGGCGTTCTTAATTTCTGTTGCCGCAGTAACTTTGAAGCTAGCCAATAAAGTGTCAGTTACAATGCCTGTGGTAGTTTTATAATAAATATCAAGTTTGCTTATAAGAGAAGCGGCGTTGATGAGTATTATTCCTCCAGTTCCGGTAGACTGTGTTTTATTCACCGTAACATATAAGCCTTTTATGAAGTTGTTAAAAGCTGTGTTGCTCTTTAAATTGTTAGAATTTGTATTTATGAAGTTGTTATTTATAAAACTGCCATTAAGCGGTATGCGGATATGAGGAGCAATTCGAGTACTCTTATCAGGGCCGCGCTGAACTATTGTATTAATGATAACACTATCGTTGATGTTATTTCCATTCCAGGCAATCCTGGAAAGAGTTTTAATACCTATAATGGGTGAGGTAAAGGCAGAGTTCGAAGAACTGTAGTAAGCCTTCGAAAAATTATACGGCTGAGTCAGTTGATGTACATTTATACTATATGTACTTAACGAATCACCATAAAATTCATCTCCATACTTAAGTGCCAAAACCGCCGAATCAAGTACAGGATTATTTCCGAAAGTGAAATTCTCTAAAGGGAGATTCAACCCTATAGCCAGGTTAGCTTCTGTTGTTCCTATCTCAGGGTCGTTAATAAAACCAAAGCCAGTTTGAAAGGCGGCTGGAAAATTACTGGATGTTATCGTACTATCATCTTTAACCGTAATGGAGTTGATCGTAACCGTATCCGTAAAAACGCTGTTTATTAAATCGCCAGAAGAAACATCTAAACCAATTGTTCCGTCTTTTTTGCAGCTACTAAAAAGAAAAAGACCTATCAACAAGGTTAATAAGTCTAATTTAAAATATTTCATGTTAAGTTCCTTATTAAGCAATAGAAACGAGTTCTTCGTTTGCAATTTCTTCGTAAAGGTTATAATAATTTTCGTAATCGGAAGTAGAATCGAATGCTAAAGTAGGTTTCTGACTTGTTTTAACAAACTTTAACACTTCATCGCTTATCTCAGCATCAGCAAAAACTACAGCATCAGAATAGGTAATGGCACCAATATGTAAGGCATCATTATCACACGCTGCAAATGCTTCTGTATGTTCGGCGGTCATTCCGTTCATTACTGCTTTCCTGGGGAAATCAGCATTTAGTTTTTCTGTAAAACAATTGTTGTATGCAGAATAAACAACCTTAGCATTTTTAAATGTAGGGTCGTCTTTGTATGTTGTTTTAAGATAAACCGGAACAAGTGAGCTCATCCATCCATGGCAATGCACCACATCAGGTGACCAGCCTAATTTCTTTACTGTTTCTAATGCTCCTTTGCAGAAGAAAATAGTACGCTCATCATTGTCAGCGTAAAACTTGTTGCTATTGTCTCTAAACACCTGCTTTCGCTGGAAATACTCTTCGTTGTCTAAAAAATACACCTGCATTCTTGCAGCAGGGATAGAAGCAACCTTAATAATCAGCGGGTTATCGTTTTCATCAATTATGATGTTCATTCCTGAAAGGCGGATAACTTCATGAAGGCGATTTCTGCGTTCATTAATGTTTCCAAAACGCGGCATAAGAATTCTGATCTCCAGACCTTTTTCCTGCATTGCTTGTGGCAATTGCCTTGTTATTTCAGAAATTTTTGTTAACTCGAGGAAAGGCGACATCTCGTGGGTAATGAACAGTAGCTTCGTTTTTGCCATCTCCAAATGTTAGATAAAAGAAAGTATTTTGGTCCGCAAATATAGCAATTATATTATGATATTGCAACCAATTACGCAAGAGCCTTTGATATTTTTTTTCTAATGCTCACCTTTACCGAATCATTCAGAGAAGACAGATTGGAAATTCTTAGCTCGAAGACAGAATTAGCTCTGGCCCTAAATCATCAAAAAAATAGCAGTAATACTTTAGGTTTTGTGCCAACAATGGGCGCACTTCATGAAGGGCATTTGTCGCTTATAAAAATTGCGAAAGAACTAACGGATACGGTTGTCGCAAGCATTTTTGTAAATCCTACACAATTTACCAACGCTGCAGATCTTGAAAAATATCCGCGCCCGATAGAAAGAGATATCGAGCTTTTAAAGAAAGCCAATTGCAATTATTTGTTTCTTCCCGCTGTGGATGAAATTTATTCGCCAGGAGAGCAATGGCAACTGGACTTAGGCGAGATTGAAAGTGTTTTAGAAGGTAAATACAGACCCGGTCATTATCAGGGTGTAACCCAAATTGTAAAGAAACTGCTCGACATTATCCAACCGGATTTAGTATTTCTCGGCCAGAAAGATTTTCAACAGGTTATGGTTTTGGAGCACATGGTTAAATCACTTAACATTCCGGTAGAACTTGTAATGTGTCCGATCATCCGCGAAAGCGATGGCCTGGCGCTTAGTTCAAGAAATATACACTTAAGTGAATTGGAACGTAAGAATGCCCTTATTCTGTCTAAATCCTTGTTTGAAACAAAACAACAATTCGAATATCAATCTGTTGAAGAACTTAAAAAAAACGCCTGGGAAATTCTGAAAAATGAAGAAGGTGTTGTGCCCGAGTACTTCGAAATATGTGATGCAAGCACACTTCAGTCCATCAATTCGAAGGAAGCCAAAAGCATTATTGCCTTGGTGGCTGCAAAAGTAGGCGATACAAGATTGCTTGATAATATAATCTTAAAGTAAATGCTTTTTGGCGATTGTCTTATAACGCAAATCATACATTAATCTTTTTTACTTTTGTATATGATTATCGAAATCTTGAAGTCGAAGATACACCGGGCAAGGGTTACACAGGCGGAGTTGAATTACGTTGGAAGTATCACAATTGACGAGGATTTAATGGATGCTGCCAACATTATTTCGAACGAAAAAGTGCAGGTGGTGAATAACAATAATGCTGCTCGTTTTGAAACGTATGTGATAAAAGGAGAACGCGGTTCGGGCACGGTTTGCCTTAACGGTTCTTGCGCACGTTTGGCTGAGGTGGGAGATATTCTAATCATTATGTCTTACGGACAATTACCAATTGAAGAAGCCAAAAAATATAGTCCGATTCTGATTTTCCCTGATGAGAATAATCAGCTGATTAAATAAATTCTTCCTACTACGAATTAATGGATCATCTAACCTTAATCGAAAATAAAATACTTACGCTCGATCGCCTTTACCCATTTTTAAGCATCTGGAAATTTCAAGGGCATAAAATCGTTTTTACTAATGGCTGTTTTGATCTTTTGCATCTAGGTCATGTGGACTATTTAGCGAAAGCTGCTGGCTTAGGAAAAAAGTTAGTAATTGGTCTTAACAGCGATGCTTCGACATCGGCTTTGAAAGGGCCTTCACGGCCAATTACCAATCAAACTTCACGGGCACATCTTTTAGCGTCGTTATTTTTTGTAGATGCGGTTGTACTGTTTGATGAAGCCACTCCTTACGAACTTATTAAAGCCATTAAGCCTGATGTTTTGGTAAAGGGCGCCGATTACACGATCGACCAGATTGTTGGTTCGGATATAGTTCTTGAAAACGGCGGCGAAGTAAAAACTATTGAATATCTTACAGGTTATTCAACCACAGCTATCGAGGAAAAGATTCGAAAGAGCTGACAACCACATCATCATGCTTTTTCAATTCACTCCCGAACAATTAATGATTAAGCAAATTGCCAGGGATTTTACTCAGAATGAGCTGAAGTCGGGTGTAATTGAACGAGATGAACTTCAGAAATTTCCTACCGAACAAATAAAAAAACTTGGCGAATTAGGCTTTTTAGGTATGATGGTATCTCCGGAATATAACGGCGCCGGATTAGATACCATTTCCTATGTTCTGGCCATAGAAGAAATTTCTAAAATAGATGCTTCCACGTCTGTGGTGATGTCGGTTAATAATTCTCTGATTTGTTATGGGATTGAGAAGGTGGGAACGCCTGAACAAAAAGAAAAATATTTAAAGCCGCTTGCATCAGGTGAAATGATCGGAGCTTTTTGCCTTTCCGAACCTGAAGCCGGTTCGGATGCGCATTCACAAAGTACAAAGGCTACCGATGAAGGTGATTATTATCTATTAAGTGGTACAAAAAACTGGATCACCAACGGAAGAACGGCATCCGTTTATTTAGTTATTGCGCAAACCAATCCCTCGGCTGGGACTAAAGGAATGAACGTGCTTATCGTTGAGAAAGGTCAGGAGGGATTTACTGTTGGCAACAAAGAGAACAAGATGGGGATTCGCGGATCGGATACACATACGCTGATGTTTTCGGATGTAAAAGTTCCAAAGTCACACCTATTGGGTGAAGAAGGATCAGGCTTTGGTTTTGCGATGATGGCTTTGGAAGCCGGGCGAATTGGAATCGCCGCGCAGGCTCTCGGCATTGCTTCTGGGGCGTATGAACTTGCGCTGGCTTATTCTAAAGAGCGGAAAACTTTCGGAAAACCACTTTCAGATCATCAGGCGATAAAATTCAAATTGGCAGAAATGGCTACAGATATCGAAGCCGCTCGTTTATTATGTTTAAAAGCCGCCTGGCTAAAAGATAATAAATTGCCTTACGCCGAAGCCTCGTCAAAAGCGAAACTGTTTGCGTCGACAGTGGCTATGAAAACTACCACCGAAGCGGTTCAAATACACGGTGGTTACGGTTATGTGAAGGAATACCATGTTGAGCGCTTAATGCGCGATGCTAAAATAACTCAAATCTATGAGGGGACTTCCGAAATACAAAAACTAATTATCTCACGATCCTTACTGAAATGAAATTAATCACAGCTTTATTTATTGGATTAATTCTAGCGCTAAATTTAGGCTGCAATACTTCTGAAGATTTACCTAAGGGGATTTGGCGCGGAGTTTTGAAAAACGAATCTGGTATTGAAATTCCGTTCAATTTTGAAGTTTCTGAATCTAAGGATTCGATGGTGGTATATCTTATTAATGGAAAAGAAAGGCTCCAAGTTGACGAAGTGATCGTCAATCAGGATTCGGTTTATTTTAAGTTTAAATTTTTCGATTCGGAGATTAAGGCTAAGATTACAGCATCCGGTTTAACCGGAAAGTGGATAAAACGTCTTGCCGACAAAAACTCAGTGATGGAGTTTACTGCTCAACCTGGAATAAACTGGCGATTTTTCAGCAACAGCGAAAAGGTTAAATCCGGTTATTCTGGAAAATGGGCTACAGTTTTCAGAAAAGCAAACTCCAGCGATACAACAATTGCTGTAGGGGAATTCTCGCAATTAAATGAAAAACTTACCGGAACTTTTTTAACAGCGACGGGTGATTATCGCTTTCTTGAAGGAACAATAAATAATAGCAAGATTTATTTGTCTGCTTTTGATGGTTCAAGCGCCTATCTTTTTACCGGAGATTTAAGTAGTGATAGCCTAATCACAAACGGATTGTTTTATTCGGGAGCAAGTTCGGTTAAAAACTGGAACGCTAGAAAGGATGATCATGCAAAGCTTCCGGATAATGAGGAAATCACCAAATTAAAATCTCTGGAAGATCCGCTTATTTTTAGTTTCCCGGATATTGACGGGAAGAAAGTTTCATTATCTGACGAGCGATTTAAGAATAAGGTTTTAGTCGTTCAATTTCTTGGAAGCTGGTGCCCTAATTGCATGGATGAAACTGCATACCTTACTTCGTTTTACGAGAAATTCAAAGACAAAGGAGTTGAAATAATTGGCCTGGCATACGAGCGAACGAGTGATTTTCAACGTTCGCGCGAGCGGGTTTTGCAGTTGAAAGAGCGGTTTAACATTCAATACCCGTTACTCCTAACAGGATATACCAATAAAGAGGTGCTAAAAAGTTTGCCTCAATTAGAAAAGTTCAAAGCCTTTCCCACTATGCTGATCATAGATAAGAAAGGCCTTGTAAGAAAGATTCACACCGGATTTAACGGACCAGGTACCGGGAGACATTATCAGGATTTCATTAACCAGTTTGAAACCGAGATAGCTGAGCTCTTGAAATAGCTTAGCTGCGATTAAACATCCCGAACACCATTTTAATAACTGCCAGAACTAATGCAAAAACTAGCGCTGAGAAGAAACCACTTGTATTGAACCCACTCATCAGGCTATCAACCAACAAAACCATTAAAACGGTAATGATAAACGACATAATTCCAAGCGTTAAAATGTTGATTGGAAAAGTAAGTAACCTCAGAATAGTGCCGATCGTAGCATTTGCTAAAGCTATCAGCACACCGGCAATTATTGCACTTACAAACCCGTTAACCTGCACTCCTGGCAGCAAATAGGCGGCGAGAGCGACAGCTACGCCCATTAATAGTATTTCGATTATCAGTTTCATATTGTTTTTTTCTTAGTAACAGCTTTTACGAAGATAAGTTCTCGCATTTAAGTAATTGAAAAATAAATTTTGTAATTAGAAAATATTACTCATGTTTGTACTGTACTATTTAACTAATACAGTATGATACAAATATCCAACCTTGATTTCGGCTACAGCAAAAAGAATCTGCTTTTTCGAAATCTAAACTTGAACCTTAAAGCCGGTCACATATACGGATTGTTGGGTAAGAACGGAGCCGGTAAATCAACGCTTCTTAAAAATATTTGCGGTGTAGTTTTCCCCTTATCAGGGACTTGTAAAGTACAGGGTGTAGAATCGCGAAAACGCTTACCATCATTTTTACAAGATCTGTTCTTCATACCAGAAGATATTTACCTTCCGGATGTGCGGATTGATAAGTTTTTGCAAACCACCAGCAACTTTTATCCCCAATTTAATAAGCAGCAATTTTATAAGTTATTAGAGGAATTTGAAGTTTCAACTGATAGATCTTTAAATAAACTGTCCTTCGGTCAGCAGAAAAAGGTAATGATAGCCTTTGGCCTGGCTACCAATACCAGTTTATTAATTATGGATGAACCCACAAACGGACTGGATATTCCATCTAAGGCTCAGTTCAGAAAAATCATTGCATCTACCTTGACAGAAGAACGCTGTGTGTTGATCTCTACACACCAGGTAAGGGATCTGGATAGCCTTATCGATAGGCTTGTGGTGATACATAATCGTGAGGTAATGTTAAATAGTAGTTTAGATGAAATTGTAGAGAAATTATTTTTCGTGATTGGCAAGACAGAGGGTGCGGAAGTTCTTTATTCCGAAAATTCTGCAATGGGTTCCCATTCAATCATCAAAAACACAGAAGGACGACACAGCAGGGCAGACATGGAATTATTATTTAATGCCATCATCTCAAATCAACAATCAGTAATAAACGCTTTAAAATCATAATATGTATAACAATATTTTTAGTGTAAAACGTTTCGGGATGCTTTTCAAAAAGCATACAATTGAGAATTTTAAGTTCTATGCAATGGCTATAGTTGTTATGACGGGGATAGTGGTACTATGGCTTGGGTTTCATACGCTTATGCAAAAAAAGCCTCTTGTACCTGAAATGCAATGGCAATCGTACTGGATGTTCTTACTAGCATTCGGAACAATCTTTATAAGTACTCAATTCGAAGCTTTTGGAAATAGAAAGAAATCGATCATAACATTGATTTTACCCGCTTCTCATTTAGAAAAGTTTTTAGTAGGATGGACTTATGCCGTAATAGTTCTCCCCCTTGTTTACACAGCATGTTACTATTTGGCTGATGTATTTACTTTGAGTTTGAAGCCGGGAGATGCTGAACTATTTAACGTATTTTCAACTGATCCCCGAACCTCTTTTTTATGCAGAGTATACCTTCTACTTAACAGTATAGCCTTACTTGGTGCTATCTATTTCGAAAAGTTTCATTTTATTAAGATCGCGTTTGCATTCTTCATCGTCATTGTTTTAATCTTAGTTATTAATAATCAGGTTATAAAGTCACTTTTACCTTCGGTGATTGAAGATGGGCCATTTTACAAAGCGCGGGTTCGGGAAGGAGAAGGATCATTGGAGATCGCTTTGACTAAATCTTCGCAAAATATCTACGACTGGTTGGTGTACGGGCTTTGCATCCCATTTTGGATAGCCGCCTATTATAAAATTAAAGAAAAAGAAGTATAGGGAGAGATGGAATTTAGAGATAACGAAGCGATATACTTGCAAATTGCAGGATACGTAAACGAAAATATTTTATTGGGAAAATGGCCTCCGGAAACAAAAATTCCTTCTGTTAGGGAGCTGGCAGGCGAACTCCAGGTAAATCCCAACACCGTAATGCGCAGCTATGAATTCTTACAGAATCTTCAAATAATTCAAAATAAGCGAGGTATTGGCTATTTTATTACTCTTGATTCACTGGAAAGAGTAAAAAAATATAAGAAGGAAAAATTTATAGAAGCAGAGCTGCCTGCTTTTTTTAGAAATCTATACCTTCTCGATATTGACCTTGATGAAATCACAAAACGATACAAAGAATTCAGATCAGAAAACTTCAATTAGAACTATGAAAACAAGTAACATCATATTCACCCTGGCAATAGTGTTCTACTTTGGGATGCTAGTGTCTTATAATCTTGAATTAAAGGCAGAGTACAAAAAGGGCGACTTCAGAAGCCCATTTTATGGTTATAAAAAATTTGAGTTCAATAACTTCGAAAAGATTAAAATTAACGGAGGAAACGCACTTGTTGTCAAAATAAGCAAGGGTACTGAAAACGCCGTATATATTGATGCTGAGCAGAAAGATCGGGTGAAGATTCGCGAATCTGGAGAAACCCTTTCTATTGTGGCTGAAGAAGAACTTTTGAATGATTCAAAACCCGTACTCATAGTTTGCTCGAGTCTTAAAGAAATAACCACAAACGCTATTGATGTTTTCACCTGGAATCCAAAAACGAAAGAGCGGTTGAAGAAAATAGCGCCTGTTTGGAACTCGGGTACTTTCTTAACAGGATTTTATCAGGATAGTCTGAACGTCCATGTTGGTACTTGCACCTACATAACTATCGAAAAAAGTAATTTAAGAAAGATTAGGGCAATTGTTGTTGGGGAAAAAGATGCCACTCTTAATCTGATTGATTCTAAAATAGGTTCATCTGACATTGAAATTCAGGGGAGTAATCATCTTAAAATACTAAACACTGATATTAAGCAGCGTAAAGAAATATTATCAGATAACGCTATGATTACCTTAAGCGGACGGATAATTAATCAGTAAAGCATTCATTACAAAATAATTATTATCTACTTATGATATCCTGAGCATTCATCCAAACCGGGTGAATGCGCTCATGATAGTTTTCTATACCCTTCCAAAATCAATCAATGAAATTGTTCCTTCCCTTCTTTCTGTCTTTATTATTGTGCAACATCCATTTTGCCTCTGCTCAACAAAGCAACGTTACAATTCAGGTAACCGACGGAAAGGCACATGTTCCATTTGCTTCAGTACAGGTAATCTCTCTGAATGATAGTACTAAGGTATGGTCTCAAACTGCTGATAGTCTGGGCAAAGCAACACTTAAACTTAATTACAGCCTATATACTTTTAAAGCATCGGCCGTGGGCTTTAAACCGATGAGCCGGAGTATGAATGTTAAAATCCCGAATCTCGCTTTCAGTATTTTATTGGGATCAAAGAACAGTGAATTAAAGGAAGTAAAGATTACGCGGGCAAAACCTTTGATGCGCCAGGAAGACGATAAGACGATTGTCGATCCTGAGGTTTTAGCCGCCGGATCGGCTAAT
>JANMZB010000612.1:0-3134 GCA_031382725.1 Sphingobacteriaceae bacterium
GGTGGTATATTTTTCGCCACCCGAAGCTGAGACTTTTGTGCGGCAGAGAGTTTGTTCCATTCGTCGGACTTGAAGATCATGTTAGCTTTCATGACCATGTTAGGACCGGTAACGGTAGTATAAACAAGATCTGGTCGTGGAGGTCGTGGAGTACCACTATAACCCCGTCCAGTAAAAGGAGTGCCTCGACCACCGCCACCGCCACCGCCACGGCCTCGTCCACGCCCGCGTCCACCCTGTTCATGTAGATGAGCATCACGTTTTGTTTTGGTCGTAGTAGCGTGAGAATGGTCATACAGTTTGGCGTGTGCGAGAATCAGATTGTAAAAGCTCTCCCAGGGCATCTGCTTTGATCCAGAAGAATTCATGCCAAGAAGCGTCATCTCGGTAACCTTAGCCTGCGTGAGACAACTAGCCATATGTAACTTGGTCGAAAGCGTCGCAGTGAGCCATAAACGTTTCGTATCATCGTCAACAGATTTGTCCTCTAACTGCTCCAGCTGTAAGATCTTGGATGTCCAGTGCAGAAGGAAGGCCTCACTGTTCTTTTTCCATGTATCGTCAAAGCGGAGGAGTGTAAGCTCAGAACGAAGATCAGTAGCCAGAAGTGATGTAGATAGATCCTCTTCATATACACTAAGTAACGCAATGTAAACATGTTGTGCATTGGCATCTTTCTCATAGGTTTGGACGATGTGACGGCTCTTGGAAGTCTGAAGGCAGGACTCAAAAACACTGTACATGAATGTGTTTTGATGATTGAATAATTCCTGAGCAGCATCGTCAAGTGGGACATATGATGGCGTAAGTACATGCCCAAGACCATGACTATTGGCCGTTGCTTTCAAATGTCGATTCCATTGCTTCCAGCGACTGTCATCCTTGAACTTATTGTAATCAGACGGACTGCGCTTGATGCTGCGTAAGAACATGGTGGCTTCTGACTGGGAAGTAGAAGCTGGCAACAAGCTGGACATTAAGACGGATGGATCCACAACAGCTTCATCAGATTCAAGAACGGCAGAAGCATCGTGAAAGAGACGGTGTTTCCATGAATTAAACTCAGGTTCTTGGAGCTTAAACCAAATGCGGACGTCGTTGGGGTCATCAGAGGCACGGTACCATTGTTGAAGATAGTCAATATTGCGGATGAGCATGGATGGAATGCGGCATTTGCGTTCAATGGTGTCACCCTTTTCGTCGGTAGTCGGATGAATGTAAGCCATTTGAAGATCCTCATTCGGTTTGAGATTCATCAAGTCATGAATGGTATTAATCCAAAACAGTTTGAAGCCAGAGTGGACGTCAGAGTTGGTAGGGATATTAAGAACATTCTCAAGTACATGTTGGAGTGCAAGGACCTCAGTAGGTGGATGAAGGAGAGTTGACATCGTAGATGATATGGAAGTAGGTAGAAAGTTGGAAGTAGGATGGGGGTTGGAGGCTGGTTGGAAGATCCAAATAGGAAAAGCGAAGAAGGAAGTGTCACTATCACTTTAGAAGGCCGAAGATTGAAGTAGGAAATAGCAAGAAAGAAGAAATAGGAAGGAAGAAAATATCTGCCTGTTTCAGTGGGGCTTGAATGCACGTTGTATATACGAACCGTTGAGGAACTCTAGCGCAGTACTGAAGGGCTACTAACTCTATGCTGGATCCTTGTTGAAGGTCAGACTGACGTTGAGTATTATGCAACCTATAGCACCACTTAGATCCCGGTAAGCAAAACAGGTATATTGCAATAGCAAGCACGCTCAAAGAATAATCAGGACAGTTATTGGAAGTAGAGAACCAACTGAAGCAAGGATAGCAAGTAGTAAAACGTTGTATAAACAAAAGGTAGAGTATGTATGGTAGGTATTGAAGGGTAGGGTAGGTATGGTAGGTAGTATAGGTAGGGTAGGGTAGGATAGGTAGTATAGGTAGGGTAGGATGGGTAGGGTAGGTACCAAGTAGTGGAAATAAAATAATATTTGCAAAAAACACTTGGAAACACACTAACAGACGATGTGTTTTTGTTATTAGAAGGTAAGGCTGTAGTGGCCGATGTAGAAGTGGTACTGAATGCAGGAAGTAACTTGTACAAAACTAGTTGCGCGTAGGAGGGTAGGTAGTAGCTCAGTAGGACGAGCAGGTCAAGACGTGTTAATCTGATAAGTCAAACAGGACTTTTGGTAAAATTCGAAGGTATATTATGGTAATATAGTAATGACAATACAGAACAGCGGCAGGAACGATGACAATGGGATTTGTAACAAACAAAACACAGGGAAACAACAGGGTGATCAATCCTCCTATAAACCAGGTATGAGTGCTACGACAATGTATCTTACTGTGGGTTTTGTAATTTCTGGTTTAAAGTATTGTGAGATGTATTTCTAGATAAAAGTGATTTCTCAACGATGAGATTTCTTAGATTTGACAATTTGCCAAGTACCATCTGTGTAGGAATCGACAGTTCCTTTGTGGGATTCTACACCGTTGGTAGGTTCAGGATCTTTGACACAAGATACTGACTCATCACTGGTTAGTAGCGAGGTAACTGGTACATCAAGTACCGTATGGATTATATCCTTGTGACGTGGCGCAGTAAGCGGTTTGTCCCGTTGTTTTCCACAACTTTGTTTTGTATGTAACTTTTGAACCACTGGACCATTTGCTACCAAATTTTCAGCGTGTACTAATTGAGTACCACTTGTCTCATCAGCCGCACCAGACGGGCTAACTCGACTTGTACTTGTCACTCCCCTTAGTCCGGAGGGTGAGCCTGCTTTTGTTTGCTCAATGACTTGTGTGATAGGTAAGTTGGGATTATTGTCCTTCATGGTTTCTCCTTTCCAAAATAACATAGGTTGAATTAGTGGCCAGAATTTGGCCCAACTGAGAAACTTTGTAAGAATGTCACTGGGATTGAGTTTACCATCGATGTGGATGAAATAGAGAATCTTGGCGGAAATCGCCTCTCGGACTCGGTGATAAGACAATGCATTATGACGCTTGTTTAGATTCGAATGCGGGATGTTGGATGAAGTAATAACACTCTGGTTGTCTCCAAACATCCAAGCAGGACCATCAATAGGTATTCCCATCATGCGTAAGGTATAACGTAAGTCCATGATCTGTTCAGTTGCTTGACG
>JANMZB010000275.1:0-6230 GCA_031382725.1 Sphingobacteriaceae bacterium
AAATAAAAACATGAAGAAAATTTTTACAGTAATTGCATTAGTAGCTAGTGTTATTACCACACAATCATTCGCACAAAAAACTAAAATGGTAGGTGGAGCAGCAATGTATCCTACTAAAGACATCGTAGACAACGCCGTTAATTCTAAAGATCATACCACTTTAGTTGCAGCAGTTAAAGCAGCCGGTTTAGTAGAAACGTTAAAATCAGACGGACCATTTACAGTATTCGCACCAACAAACGCAGCATTCGATAAATTACCTGCCGGTACTGTTAGTACTCTTGTTAAACCAGAGAACAAAGCACTTTTAACTTCTATTTTAACTTACCACGTTTTAGCCGGAAAGCATAGTGCCGCTGATATCGCGAAAGCAATCAAAGCCGGAAAAGGTAAAGCAGAATTTAAAACCGTTAACGGAGGGAAAGTATGGGCGATGATGAAAGGAAAAAAACTAGTCTTAAAGGATGAAAAAGGTGGAATGTCAACTGTAACCATCTCAGATGTTTTCCAGAAAAATGGTGTGATACATGTTATCGACACTGTAGTAATGCCGAAATAATAAATTGTAAGTTTAGGTTAAGTATGAAAGCCCGTCAATTATTTTGGCGGGTTTTCTTTTGCATAAAAATTTACTTATTCAAGGAACTTAGGCTTTCTAAGGCGAATAAATGTCCACAAAAGTTCGGCAGTAGCCAAAATTCCTACAGCAAACAATACGGGAACAAGACCCTTGCCGGCATCCGAAAAAGCGGAACCTAGAGCAAGGAAATAAACGGAAAATGGCAATAGAGTCATCAAACAAAGCCCTGCAATATTGAAAGGAATTTTAAAAGGCCGGTGCTCGTCTGGCGCTTTAACTCTTAATACAATCAGTGCGACAAACTCTAAAAATAAGGCCGCTCCATATAAGGTAATATCAATTATCAGGAGTTCCTCGAAGGTCCAAACCGTCATGAGGCTAACTACTACCGAACAAAAAAGGATAGATACGTACGGACTTTTATATTTGGGGTGTAATTTATTTAAGATCGGAGGCACAAGTTTATCATCCGCCATAACTTTCGGTACTCTGGAAACTGAAAGTAAAACAGCCGAATACAAACCAAGGCCGCTTGCCATACCACCAAAGGCGAGAATACTCCCCAGCCATTTGCCACCAAGGTAGTCGCCTAATCCCGGGAACTCCTGTTCTTCAAGAACTTTTAAATCCATGTCGGAAATGACGGCCGTGTAAACCGCCAGAAAATAAACCGTGAAGATTATCAAAAACGCTATTGAGAGCGATTTGAGGTAAGTTTCCACAGGTTTCTCCACTTCTTCGGCATAAGTGGTAGTATTGTCCCAGCCTATAAAGTTCCACATTACGGTGAAAAGTGCCATGCCGATAGAGTAGGAATCCAAGCCCTTTACAGATGGTGCAGGTAATGCATAAGAGCCTGTATGTTGATACAATCCAAAGCCAAAGAGGATTATAAATGGAACGATTACGAGAACACTAAAAATGATCGAAAGTCGGCCCACATGAATAATCCCCCAAATATTAATCACTGCCGATCCCCAGATAATAATTAAGCAAATTGGAATCTTGTAAATTTCCATCTCTGGAAAGAAATAAGTGCCATATTCTATAAATAGTACAGGATATATCGCCAGATCCACGAAAGTGTAAAGCCAGGTCCACCAGCCTTCGTAGAAGGCAAAGCGCATACCTAAGGCTCGTTTCACCCATTGATAGTATCCGCCTGTAACCGGCATCATACTGTTTAGTTCAAGTATAGCGAATATGGTGGGCACATCCCATAATAATGGAGTGATAAAGAGCAATAACATGGCTCCTTCCTTGCCTGCGTAGGTCAATAAGGGTTCTAAACCATAGGCTCCACCGGAGATGGTTAGAAAAATTACTGCGATAAGTTGTATTACACGTAGTTTTTTGGTTGCACTCATCGGGCCGTAAATTAACACTAACGGTGTAGATTAGCGAAATCTTTATACCTAACTTTTAGTTATTAGTTACTATAAGGATAATTATTAATTTAACAATATGAACCAGATTGTTTGCTTCGGCGAAATCTTATGGGATAATTTCCAAACCGGCAGAAAGCCCGGTGGTGCTCCACTTAATGTGGCACTTCATCTGCACAAACAGGGTCAGCAGGTAAAATTGATAAGCAGTATAGGAAATGATGATGCTGGAAATGATTTAAAAGCATATTTGACCGAACAGGGCTTAACCACAGACCATATTCAGTTACATCAAACTCTGCCTACCGGGATAGTGGAAGTAATGCTCGATGTAAATCATCAAGCTACATATGAAATTGTACAGCCAGTTGCCTGGGATGAAATAATATACCAGGAAGATCACGACTGGCTTATTAGCAATGCCGATTTGCTGGTTTTCGGCAGTCTTGCTTGCCGTAGTGATGTAAGCTATACAACACTGCTGAAGTTACTTGAAGGCTCGAAACTTTCAGTATTTGATATGAATTTACGTCCGCCTCATTTTACTACCGAACGTTTAAAAGAGCTTCTCTCTCGATGCCATATCTTAAAAATAAATGAATACGAGCTTGCCTGGCTGGATTTGCAATATGAACTAAATTCCAATGATCCTGTTAACAGTCTGCTTCTTTTAAATGAAATTACTGGCATACAAACAATCTGTCTTACCCTTGGAGATAAAGGTGCCATCATTTTAAACGAGGGTAAAATATATCAGCATCCGGGTTTTCCGGTTGAAGTTGCTGATACAGTCGGTGCTGGAGATGCTTTCCTGGCTGCTTTTATATCAGGCTATCTTGAGAAAACACCCATGAATAAGATTTTAGAGCTAGCCTGCGCTACCGGAGCTCTTGTTGCCTCGAAATTAGGAGCCAACCCACAATATAGCTTAGCTGATATTTATAACTCGCCAGTTTTTAATTTGACAAAGGATTAACAGCCGTTGATTTATAATCTTTTAAATTAGTTATAACGTATATCCAAAGAAAGATAAAGCATGCGCGGTTATTCCTTCTCTCAATTTGTGCCCAATGAAATCCCCAAAGGTGGTTTCGAAGAATTGCTAAAGTTATTTCTTGAGCTGCTTAATTATACTTCGGGTGATGCGAACGAAGCGCTGACATGGATGAACGAACTGGATAAACAATATAATCTCACCATCGATGAATATGGAATGGGGGATTTTATTGAAGATCTTAAAAATAAAGGTTATCTAAGTCAGGATGAACAGAACGGCGATTTTAAGATTACCGGTAAAACCGAACAAAGTATTCGTAAATCTGCCTTAGAGGAAATTTTTGGAAAGTTAAAAAAGTCTGGTAAAGGAAATCATAACACCAATATATCGGGAATAGGAGAGGAGAAGAATGCCGACAGACGCGAGTTTCAGTTTGGCGATAGTCTTGACCAAATTGATATGACGGCTTCTATTCACAATGCTCAGATTAATCATGGTATTGGAGATTTCACACTCACCGAACGCGATTTGGAAGTCGAGGAAAAGGACTATAAATCACTATCCTCAACAGTACTCATGATTGATATTTCGCACTCGATGATTCTTTACGGAGAAGACCGAATTACGCCCGCTAAAAAAGTTGCCATGGCTTTAGCCGAATTGATTAAGACCAAGTATCCAAAAGATACGCTGGATATTGTGGTTTTTGGAAACGATGCCTGGCCAATAACTTTAAAAGAATTGCCTTACCTGCAGGTTGGTCCATACCATACCAACACCTATGCCGGACTGGAACTTGCCGCGGATATTCTCCGCAGACGGAAAACACACAACAAGCAGATTTTCATGATCACCGACGGGAAGCCAACCTGTTTGAAAGAAGGTAATAAATATTACAAAAACAGCATCGGGCTCGACCGGAAGGTTGTTAATAAAACCCTAAATAAGGCCGCAGAATGTAAGCGGCTAAATATCCCGATCACCACTTTTATGATCGCCAAAGATCCTTATCTGCAACAATTTGTTCGGCAGTTTACTGAGATTAACGGCGGTAAAGCTTTTTATAGCTCTTTGAAAGGGCTTGGTGAATATATCTTTGAAGATTACATCAGAAACCGAAGAAAGACTGTTCGTTAGTTGTCTTTTAGATTAGGATTAGGCATTGTTAAACAGTTTCCCTACATGTCGAGTCATAATACCTCCAAGCGCACCACTAAAGAAAAATTTATCAACACTCTGTAATTGCTCATCGGTCAACCACTTATAATCATCTGGCATAATAAAATGTGATACACGAATTAGAAAGACAACTGTAACAACAATGAAAACCAATAAAATAGTTATCATTGTTATATAGTGAATTACAACTTTAAGTCGCTCTTCTCGTCTTCGAGCATTAAAAAGGTATCTATTTTCAAGTTGTGAAACCTGATCAATAGGATCGCTCTCCGCTGATATTAATCCTAAATCATTATCAGCCATTATGTACGGGTTGGTTAGCTCGTATTTTAGCTTGGTAATGTTCTTTTATAATATTATTTGGTATTGGAACCGATTGATTATCTTTCCCACCATGGTGATGCCAAGTAATATACCAGGGAGTTCCTTCTTTATGAGTAATGCTAGATAATTGCAATCCATCATGATTTTTATATACATCCCAAACTTTATCTAATAATTTAGATGTATTTTCATCAATTTTTGAATTAAAGGATACATCTAACATTGACGAGATTGGATGATCTCCGTATTTTTTAACAGAATAATAAACAGAAGGAATTACAGGCCCATATTTCCAAGCCTCGGTCCTTTCAGTTATCAAACTATCCCCTGTAATACCTAAATGCCACCCATGAGCTATATACACAAGCTTCAATAATTTCATTGGTGTCATTGTATCACCTGTTTCAAAAGACTTATTAATAAAATAATTAGCTATTTGGAGTGGATTATACATACTCAAATATAAAGGTTATTAAACTATTAACAGTTCACTTGATAATAATACATAGTTCGATACAAAGTTACTAAATTTTTTAGTATTTCCATTTATAATTTAAGCTATTAAATGACTTTGCTAAATACAACCCTATATTATCACCAATTCATCCAGCTGCATATTGATGTAATACATTTCATCTGCGGTAAGCTTAATGTCGGCTGCTTTAGCATTTTGTACAGCTTGTTCGGCATTGCGGGCTCCAGCCAGGGCTATGGTAATTCCTGGTTTATCGATAGTCCATCTTAAAACAAGTTGCCCCAAACTCACGCCTTTATCGTCAGCAATATGCTTAATTTTCTCAAGAAAAAGATTCACTTGTGTGATATTCTGAGGAATAAACGCCTTCACTCCCGCTCGGTGATCTCCCTCCGAAAATTGATGATCAGGTCTGATCTTTCCGGTAAGTAACCCCCGTTCCATCGGACTATAAGCCAGAATTGATTTTTTATTCGCAATGCAATGGGGAATAAGCACTTCTTCAATTTTCCGGGTTACCATGCTGTATGGAACCTGATTTGAAACCAGCGAAACGGTTTTCTCAGCATCAAGCATTTGATCGGCAGTATAGTTACACACCCCGGCATACCGCACCTTGCCTTGTTGAATCAAGAGTGAAACTGCCTCCATCGTTTCATCAATCGGTGTGGTGGTATCAGCCCAATGAATCTGGTAAAGATCGATATAATCTGTGCCCAGAAGTTTCAGACTTGTTTCGCATTCCTGGATCACGCTCTCTCTGCCTGCGTATTTATAAATGTCAATATCCTGCCCCTGATTATTATTACTCTTAAAATAAAAGCTTCCTTGCCGGCCTTCCCACTTCAATCCATATTTGGTTAGGATCTGCACTTTATCTCTTGGCAAATCTTTAATAGCTTCACCCGTAATTTCCTCACTCAAACCTTGTCCGTAAACCGGGGCTGTGTCTATTGATGTAACACCATGATCATAAGCTTTTCTCATAGCGTTTACCGCTTCTTTACGGTCGTTCCCACCCCACATCCAGCCACCAGCTGCCCATGCACCAAAAGTTATAGCAGATAATTCTAAATCCGATTCACCAATTTTTCTGTATTCCATATGCTTCACCCCAACCCTCTCCAAAGGAGAGGGAGCCTTAAATGCCAAAATATATTAATTACTATTCCTACAAAAAAACCCTCACCAAAGGCAAGGGTTTTAATTTTTTAAAATATGCTCTCCCTCTCCTCTGGAGAGGGCCGGGGTGAGGCCTTTTTTACGATCCCGTCAACGCCGCCGCACCAC
>JANMZB010000284.1:0-19165 GCA_031382725.1 Sphingobacteriaceae bacterium
CAAATGCACCAATGCCTGCCATCGATTTTGCAAAGGTTCCAAAATATACATCGATACCATCAATACATTCCTGTGCCTCATGTGTACCAGCTCCGGTTTTACCCATCGTACCAAAGCCATGGGCATCATCAATCAGCAAACGGAAACTGAATTCCTTTTTGAGTTCAACCAGTTCTTTCAATTTACCTTGTGCGCCAGACATCCCAAACACGCCTTCAGTAATTACCAGAATTCCTCCACCAGTCTGTTCTACTAATTTTGTAGCGCGTTCTAATTGCTTTCTGCAGCTATCAATATCATTATGCTGATAAACAAAACGTTTACCCATGTGCAATCTCACTCCATCAATAATACAAGCATGAGATTCGCCATCGTACACAATCACATCATTCCGATCAACAAGCGTATCGATTATTGACACCATTCCCTGGTAGCCAAAGTTCAATAAAAAAGCATCCTGAAAGCCGGTAAAAGAAGCGAGTTCCTGCTCTAAAGCCTCGTGATGATTTGAGTTACCCGACATCATTCTGGCACCCATTGGATACGCAAGACCAAACTCTGCAGCACCTTTGGCATCAGCCTCACGAACTTCCGGATGATTAGCCAAACCTAAGTAATTGTTTAAACTCCACACTAAATGCTCCTTCCCGCGAAACTTCATATGCGGAGCAATCTCACCTTCCAACTTCGGAAAAGCGAAGTATCCATGCGCCATTTTTTGATGCTGGCCCAAAGGCCCCATATTCTTAGATATTTTATCGAATAAATCCAATTCTATAGTGTTTTAGTTCTTGAAATAAAGCTGCGAATTTAACCTTTTAATAGCTGATAAGCAATTCTATACAGCGATCAAGTTGGTTTTAAAAAGCTACTGACTAATATGAAAAAGTAACATCATAAAAAAGCCTTCACCAGACCAGCTGATAAAGGCTCCGCATGTTTTGAGAGACGTTAATCTACGTTGTCATGCAGAAAGGAGTTGTTAGGTCTTATTTCTGTAATACCCTCGTCGTTAGAAAGTGTAAAGCGTGAAACTTGAGATTCTGATGAATGAGGAACTTGCTGTAAAGCCATTTGCTTGCGCTTGTAGGCAGGTTCATTTTCCAGTTCCTGTAATCCATTTGCGGTACGAAGTTTCATACTTAGATCCTTCAAACGTAAAATGCGTTCTCTGGATTTAATAAGTTGCTCTTCGATGGATTCATCGGTTTTATTTTCATCAGGATTGTAGGCCTGAGGTTCTGGCTCCGGTTCCGGAAGCTGAATTTTCTCTTCAGGCTTCTCTATTTCGGCTACTGGTTCGTTGAATTGAAAGACCGGTTCGCCTGTTTTGAACCCAAATTCAAACTTCGGTTCTTCTGTAACCGCAGGCTCCTCTTGTTCTATTAGTGTGTGTCTAACGTACTGAGTTTCTGTTGGCGTTTCTTCTACGGCTTGTTCTATTTGATTAAACATCCCCGCAAAAAGGTCTGGCTGAACTTCTGATTTTAGTGCCATTTCCTGTACTTCCTCTTCAGGCTCAGGGCTTGGAATAAAAGTATTAACCGGAGTAATCAGAGGAGCATTTTCAGGAGTCAACAAAGAAACCTTACGAACCTGACTTTTCTCAACTGCACGCTCTTCCTGAGTTTGGAAACCGGTTGCAATTATTGTAACTGAGATTTTTTCTCCAAGCAACTCATCAACACAATTACCCCAAATCAAATCGGCTGCAAGACCTGCTTCTTGTTGAATATAATCAGTTATAATGCTTACCTCATCCATCGAAACCTCTTTAGAGCCTGAACTGATGTTTAATAAGATATATCGTGCACCTTCAATTTCATTATCTTTTAACAGAGGCGATGCGAGTGCACCTTCAACCGCTCTCAATGCACGATTTTCACCTTCAGCTGCATAGCTTCCCATAATGGCAACGCCACTGCTGTTCATCACCGTGCGCACATCCTTAAAGTCAACGTTGATATAACCGGGAATGGTGATGATCTCTGCGATACCCTTCGCTGCGGTAGTTAAAATGTTATCCGCCTGAGCGAAAGCCGCACTTAGAGTCAGGTTTCCGAAAATCTCGCGTAAGCGATCATTTGAAATAACCAGATAAGAGTCTACATATTTTTTAAATTCTTCTAGCCCGTCTTCCGCTTGCATTTTTCTGCGCTTTCCTTCAAAAGAAAAAGGCGTAGTGATAATGCCAACAGTTAGGATATCAAGTTCTTTAGCTGCCTTGGCAATGATCGGGCTTGCGCCTGTTCCGGTACCACCGCCCATACCAGCTGTGATAAACAGCATTTTTGTGTTGCTGCCCAGCATGCGCTTTATATCTTCAATATTTTCAATAGCAGAATTTTTTCCCACTTCAGGTATCGAGCCAGCTCCCATCCCTTCGGTCAGGCTGGCTCCTAATTGAACCTTGTTTGGAATAGGGCTCAACTCTAACGCTTGTGCATCAGTATTACAAATAATGAAATCTACACCTGTAATTCCCTGCCTGTACATGTGGTTTACAGCATTACCGCCACCACCGCCAACACCAATTACCTTTATAATTGATGACTTTTCTTTTAACATTTCAAACTGCATATCGCTATTAATCAGTTGAGTAGATTTTGATTTATTGATCCTATTCCCTTTTGTAATATTAATTATTTTTACACAGACGTTTTCCACAAGTGTTTATTATGTGGAAAAATCGCCCTTTGTGGAAAACTACTTAATATAATCTTCGTCTTTGATATCATCCTTGATGAATTTAGCTCCCGTTTGAAGCAATTTATCAAACAGCCCAAATCCTTTTTTACCTTTTTCGGGTTGTGGTTTCTGCACCAAAGTTCCCGGTTGTTTAGTCGACTCCATCACTTCCTCCGCTTTATGTATTCCTTTGATTAATAATCCAATACCTGTCGCGTACATCGGACTTTTTAAGTCGTCGTACACATTTTTTGGTAACACTTCATTCTTCGCTAAATGCTCATTCGGGTAGCCAATTCGGCAATCTAAACCAGTTACATATTCTACCAGTTGCGATAAATGTTTAAGCTGCGCTCCGCCACCTGTTATCACAATTCCGGCGATTAATTTTTTCTCGTACCCGGATGATTTGATCTCATAATAAATATGCTCGATGATCTCTTCCATCCTTGCCTGAATAACGTAAGCAAGATTTTTTACTGAGATTTCTTTTGGCTCTCGTCCACGCAAACCCGGAACACAGATAATTTCATTCTCTTTATTCTCATCAGCCAGAGCGGAACCAAAACGAGTTTTTAACAATTCTGCTTGATTGCGCATTACCGAACAACCTTCGCGGATATCTTCAGTAACACTATTTCCACCGAAAGGAATTACAGCTGTATGGCGGATGATGCCTTCATGGAAAATGGCCAAATCGGTAGTGCCACCACCAATATCAACTAACACAACACCAGCCTCTTTTTCTTCATCGCTTAACACAGATTCGGAAGATGCCAAAGGCTCAAGGATCAATTCCTGAGTTTCTAAACCGGCATTACCAACACATTTCAGGATATTTTTTACAGCACTTACATGACCAGAGATAATATGGAAATTTGCCTCAAGTCTTACACCAGCCATACCGATAGGATCCTTTATGCCAGGCTCATTATCTACCGTAAACTCCTGCGGAAGAACATGGATAATTTCTTCGCCGGGAGGCATAACCAGCTTATACATATCTTCGATAAGCTTATCAATATCCTTACGCTGAATTTCGTTATTCAAGTCCTTTCTGGTCAATATTCCGCGATGCTGCAAACTTTTAATGTGCTGCCCCGCAATACCTACATTGACGATTTTGCAGTCGACATTGGATTGTGAGCTGGCTTCGTCAACAGCAAGAACAATTCCCTGAACTGTTTTTTGAATGTTTGAAACAACACCACGCGTCACTCCGGCAGACTCTGCCTTCCCTATCCCTAATATTTCTATTTTCCGCTGACCGTTTCTGCGGCCTACGATGACACAAATTTTAGTAGTGCCTATATCTAAGCCTACAACAATTGGCGACCCTTGAGATGATGTAGAAGTACCTTTTTCCATAATTACTGTGTTAGTGTTGTTACTGTATCCTGAGTTTTGTTAAGCGTATCTGTTTTAATAACCGGCATCTTCTTAGGAGCCGATTCCAGCTTCGTGCTGTCGATAATATTTTTTACTCCAACAACCTGGTTGGCGTACTTTATATTGATGGTATGGTATAAATCCCAGCCTACAACCGGTATTGCCTTTTTATAAAAAGCCAGCAGATTGGTGAATTTTGTCTGTAAAGAATCGGCGCTGCCTAAGATTATTTTATGGTTTCCCACTCTTGGTACCATCTCGATATCGCTTTGCTGGTTGACGTATAACTGCTCTATTTGCTCGCGCCACAAAGTGTCGCCTTCTACATAAAGGGCGGTTTTGAATAAATCTCTGGCCAACTTCGTGCGAAGCGTATCTACCTTATTTGAAAAGGGTTCGAGGATAAATCCGTTAGCCACCAAAACATGGGCGGTAAAGTTTGATGATATCGGCATTTTCAAACCGTTCATATCAACATAAAAATCCTGGTTCGAGAAATTCAGAATGCGCAGAACGGGCTCACGCTGGCGGATTTTAACGTTGATGATCCCATTCATATCCGAATACACTTTAGCTTCCTTGATATATGGATTGGCTTTAAGTGCATTTTCGATGCTGTGGATATCGATGTTATGAAGATTGAGTCCGATTAAAGTACCCGAGTTCTTTTGAATCATTTCATCAATATCCGACCGATGAATAAAGCTATCCACTTCAGGGATGATGACCTTTATATCCTCGCACTTTGCTTCACTTTTCTCAATCTCGATAAAACTCATAAGCGTCACCAATCCCCCCAGGCTTATCAGCCAAAGAAATCCGTATAAAATCGCTTTCCAGTTTATCCGCTTAAGCATTTGTAAGTATCTCCTTTAAGGGTTGAACCAAGGTATCAATGTCACCCGCACCAACAGTTACTAAAAGTTCTGGCTTATTACTTTTTATAATCTCTAGCGCCTCTGCCATACCGCAAATACGGCTAGCCGATGCTGTTACTTTATTTAATATTATTTTCGAAGTCACTCCTTCAATTGGCAGTTCTCTGGCCGGATAGATATCAAGCAGCAAAAGTTGGTCAGCCATGCTCAACACTTCGGCAAAACCATCCGCGAAATCCCGGGTACGGGTAAATAAATGGGGTTGGAACAACACGGTAAGTTTCTTATCAGGATATAAAGATCTTACTGCCGTGATACATGCGCGAAGTTCTTCGGGATGATGAGCATAATCATCAATAAAAATATGCTGATCGTTCTTTACGATGTACTCAAACCGTCGCTTAACTCCTGTAAAATCCTTTAATGCGTTTTTTATCTTATCAGGATGAATACCCAACAAAAGTGCAGATTGAATTGCGCCAACCGAGTTTTCGATATTATGCAATCCTGGAAGCCCGAGTTCAATATCCCTGATCACTACCGCTGCTGATCTAAAATCGAAATAGAAAGTCCCGTTTTTAATGGAAACGTTTTCGGCAAACACATCAGCAGTTTCGCTGGCAGAGTAAGTGGTTCCCTTTTCTAAAGGCAATCCTTTTTTGTGAATGAGTGTTCCGCCTTTTTTTAGCTGTGAAGCAAAAAGTTTGAAAGTTTCCTTTACGGATTCATCATTTCCATAAATATCCAAATGATCGGCATCCATTGATGTGATGATGGCGATATCCGGATGAAGTGTTAGAAACGAACGATCGTATTCATCGGCTTCAACAACCATTACATTGTTTTTGCCGAATAAAATATTAGTGTTATAGTTCGAAGCAATCCCGCCAAGGAAAGCGGTACAATCAAAACCTGAATGCTTTAAAATATGCGCCACCATGGTTGATGTGGTGGTTTTACCGTGCGTACCAGCCACGGCAACCGTAAACATTTCTTTACTGATAAGGCCTAAAACCTGCGAGCGTTTTTTCAACTCAAATCCTTTGGCAATGAAAAAGTTGAGGATAACAGAATCTTTAGGTATCGCCGGAGTGTATATAATTAAGCTTGTATCGCTTTTAACATGCAGCTCAGCCGGTATTTCTTCAATATTGTCGGAGTAAGTAATGGTAATACCTTCCTTTTCAAGCTCGTTGGTAAGTTCGGTGCGTGTACGGTCATAACCGGTAACAGTGCATCCGCGTTTGTGGAAATAGCGGGCGAGGCCGCTCATACCTATGCCGCCGATTCCGATGAGGTAGACCTCACCCCGGCCCTCTCCTGAAGGAGAGGGGGACTGGGTGGCTATAGCTATATGCTCAGGTTTTCTGTCCATGTTCATCGCACTACTGTGCAAGTTTCAAAACTTCTTTTGCTATTATATCATCAGCGTTTGGCAGGGCCATTTTGCTGATGTTGTTTCCTAATTCTTTTGCTTGTTGCTCGTTTTGCAATAATTGCAGGGCAGTATCAACCAACTTTTCTGAGGCTTCTATATCAGTAACTAAAACGGCCGCATTATTTTTGACTAAAGCAGCGGCGTTTTTAGTCTGATGATCTTCGGCCACATTTGGCGAAGGCACGAGAATGACTGGCTTCTCAATCACACATAACTCTGCGATTGTTCCTGCTCCCGCGCGTGATATGATTACATCAGCGGCAGCATAAGCCAAATCCATACGGTTTAAAAACTCGGTGATGCAGATATTTGGACTCAATGTCTTGCCGGTTTTCTGTAAAATGGATTTATAATAATGCTTTCCTGTTTGCCAGATTAACTGAACATCTTCCTTTAATAATTTCTCTAAGCCTTTAAAGATGCTGTTATTAAGAGTGCCGGCACCTAAGCTTCCGCCCGTAAGTAGGATAGTTTTTTTGCCTTCTGATAAACCAAAGAATTTAAGTGCCTCTTCCCTTTTGCCTGCGATATCTACAGATTCTCTCCTGATGGGATTACCTGTTAAAAGCACCCTTTCTTTCGGAAAGAATTTCTCCATCCCTTCAAAAGCGACACATACTTTTCGGGCATTTTTACCCAGTTTTTTATTGGTGATGCCGGCATAAGAATTTTGTTCCTGAATGAGATAAGGAATACCCATTAAACCCGAAGCATACAACAATGGGCCGGAAGCGTAACCGCCAACGCCAACTGCTACATCGGGTTTAAAATTTTTAATGATTATGCGCGCCTTCCATAGGCTTGTGATAATTTTTACCGGCAACAGTATGTTCTTCCAGAGTTGTTTCCTTTGAAAACCTTGTATATCTAATCCAACAATCATGTAACCTGCAGCCGGGACTTTTTCCATTTCCATTCTGCCGGTTGCTCCAACAAAAAGAATATCAATAGCCGGGTCAATGCGTTTTAAGGCATTGGCGATTGAAACAGCCGGGAAAATGTGTCCCCCTGTTCCTCCTCCGCTTATGATTACTTTTTTTGGCATCCTTATCAATTATTGAATGAGGGAATTATTGAATAGATGAATTTGGCAAATACGCCTTCTTTTGTAATTCTTGCCTTCCCTTCCTTCTATCATTCCTCTCATCCCATCGCTGGAATTTCACCAACTATTACTTTTTCATTGTCGTCTGATAAACCTTCTTTCTCGCGCTTTTTTTCTTCAACATCACGGCTCACACTTAAAATAATTCCGAATGCAACGCTTGTAAAGAGCATTGATGTTCCTCCCATGCTGACTAAAGGCAGCGGCACTCCGGTAACGGGACCTAAACCCACCGCTACCGCCATGTTTGCAAAAGCCTGAATTGTCAGACTAAAGCTTAGGCCGGCGGCGAGCAAAGCCCCAAAGGCCTTTGGACTGGCTGTTACTATCAAAATACATCGATACAAGAAAACGAGGTAGATAATAACCAGCCCTAAACCTCCAATCAGGCCATATTCTTCTATTATTAGTGCGTAAACAAAATCTGAGTATGGGTGTGGCAGGTAATTACGCTGCGTACTATTTCCAGGCCCCTTACCAAATATGCCTCCTGTTGCGATCGCGATCTTTGATTGATTTGCTTGAAAAGACTTATCAGGATCGGCCTGTTCGGGGTGCAAGAAAACTTTGATACGCGATTTATAAGTCTCGCGTCTGGGGCCAAGAAACACGACTCCCGAAAGTAAAATAAGGCCGGCGAAGCAAACAATAGAGATTTGTTTGATACTTATCCGGCCTATGATCAGCAATAAAATACTTACACCAAAGAGCATTAATGCAGTAGAAAGATTCGCCAGAGCAATTAATATAAATACAGCACATACCGAACCCATGATCGGAATGAAAGCTTTTTTAACATCTTTAATATTTTCCTGTTTCCGTGTAAGCGTTCTTGCTAAAAAAGTAATCAGCGCAAGTTTCGCCATATCGGAAGTCTGGAACGTTTGGGTGGTAAATGGAATAGTCACCCAACGACTAGCATCGTTAATCGTATTACCAAAAATGAGTGTGTAAAGCAGCAAAGGAATCGTGATAACCATTAAGAGTTTAGATATTCCTGCGTAATAACGGTAATCCAACAAGTGAGAAAAATACATCAAAGCGATACCACCTACAATGAAAATAAGGTGCTTCATCAAAATGCTTTCTGCGCCAACCCCACGTTTGTAAGCCAACGTTCCCGTTGCGCTGTAAACCGCCAACAGCGACCATACGGATAGTAGGATTACTATCAGCCATATCCAGCGGTCGCCTCGTGTTTTATTTAATATGGTGTTTAACATAGTCTATAACTCCCTTACTGCGGCCTTAAATTGATCACCGCGATCTTCATAATTTCTGAATAAATCGAAACTGGCGCAAGCTGGTGAAAGCAAAACCGTATCACCTTTTTGAGCTAAATGAAAAGCTATTTGTGCAGCTTCGGATGCGGAAAACGTGTTTACGATTACATCAACATCATCTTCGAAGGCATCGTGAATACGCTTATTGTCTTTGCCAAGGCAAACAATGGCTCTCACTTTGCTTTTAACAAGGTCGCGCAACATGTCGTAATCGTTTCCTTTATCCACGCCACCCAGAATAAGCACTACATCCGAAGACATACTTTCAAGCGCATACCATGTCGAATTGATATTTGTTGCTTTAGAATCATTGATAAAATCGATACCAGAAATTCTGCCAACATGCTCCAGGCGATGTTCGATATTTTTGAAGCTACCCATGCTTTCGCGGATGGTTTCGTTACGAAGCTCAAGCACTTTGGCGACAATTCCAGATGCCATTGAGTTATAAATATTGTGCTTGCCCTGCAATGCGAGTTCGGTAATTGTCATAGTAAAAGGTGATTGAGAATCTAGCGTTATTTGTACTTCGTTGTTTTTTAAACTGGCGCCAATGGCGATTTCCTTTTCTATTGAAAATGGATAAGTTTTAGCATTTATCTGATGACGTTCCAAGCCTTTTGCTGTCTCTGTATCATCGGCACAGTAAATAAAAACGTCGTTTTGAGTTTGATTTTGGGTGATACGAAACTTTGAATCGGCGTAAAGCTCCATTTTGTAATCGTACCGGTCGAGATGATCTGGTGTAATGTTTAGTAGTACCGCGATATCAGCCTTAAACTGAAACATATCATCCAGCATAAAGCTGCTTAACTCTAAAACATACCAATCAAAGCTTTCGGTAGCAACCTGACGCGCAAAGCTTTTACCAATATTTCCGGCCAGTCCGACATTTACACCGGCGTTTTTTAGGATATGATAAGTAAGTAGTGTAGTGGTTGATTTTCCGTTAGACCCAGTGATACAAACCTTCTTTGCATCAGTATATCTTGCCGCAAATTCTATCTCAGAAATAACCGGAATACCTTTCGCTTTTATCGCTTTAACTATTGCTGCCGTTTCCGGGATGCCGGGACTTTTTATTACTTCTTGAGCCGTAAAAATGATGCTTTCGGTATGCTTCTTTTCCTCAAAGGGAATCGCGCTGTCGCGGAGTTCCGTTTTGTATAACTCGGATATCGCTCCTGCATCAGATACAAAGACACTAAAGCCCTGCTTAGCGGCTAACACCGCTGCACCAGCCCCGCTTTCGCCAGCTCCCAAAATCACTATGTAATCTTGCTCTGCCATTAACGAAGTTTTAGAGTTACGATAGTTAAAATTGCCAGGAACACCCCAATAATCCAGAAGCGGGTCACTATTTTAGATTCGTGGTAACCGCGTTTTTGATAATGGTGGTGTAAGGGAGACATTAAGAAAATGCGGCGACCTTCACCAAACTTCTTCCGGGTATATTTGAAATAAGAAACTTGCAGTATAACCGAAACAAGCTCAACCACAAACACTCCGCAAAGAATGAAAAGAAGCAGTTCTTTACGAATCATGACGGCAAACACCGCAATGATTCCACCTATGGCCAGACTGCCAGTATCGCCCATAAAAACTTGGGCAGGATATGAGTTATACCACAGAAACCCTACACAAGCGCCCGTAAATGCACCAGCAAAAATTACCAGTTCGCCAGAGGTTGGAATATAAATAATGTTTAAGTACTCTGCCATGATGGTATTACCGGATACGTAAGCCAGAATTGCCAGCGTTGCCCCAATAATAGCGGAGGTTCCGGTGGCCAAACCATCAATACCATCGGTTATATTTGCCCCGTTTGATACAGCTGTAATTATGAATATTACAACAAGCAAAAACACCATAAGCCCATAATCTTCATATCCCTTTCCAAGAAACTTCAGGACTTTTGCATAATCTAACTCACTGCCTTTATAGAAGGGAAAATTGGTTTTTGTAGATTTTAGATTTTGAGTAAAATAATATTCAGACCCTTTTTGATGTACCTCGAGCGGAGCTACATTGGTTGTTGGCAAGGTTACTTGTTGACGAATAACTATGGCCGGATGGAAATACATCGTCCAACCAACAATTAGAGCTAATGTTACCTGCCCTAATATTTTAAACCTGCCTGCTAAACCTTCCTTATCTTTTTTAAATACCTTGATATAATCGTCTACAAAACCGATAATCCCCATCCAAACCGTGGTAACAAGCATAAGGATGATGTAGATGTTATCCAGCTTGGCGAATAAAAGAGTAGGCACTAAAATGCCCAGCAAAATTATTAGTCCTCCCATGGTAGGAGTTCCCTGCTTTTGCATCTGGCCTTCTAAGCCCAAATTTCTAACCGTTTCTCCAACCTGTTTTGCGCGAAGAATCTTTATCAGCTTGTTCCCATAAATCGTGGTAACTAACAATGAAACAATAATTGACATGGCCGTACGAAATGAGATATACTGGAAAACACCCGCTCCCGGGATGTCGTATTCTCTGTCTAACCATGTAAATAAATAATATAGCATGTTTTAGATGTGCAAATAAAAATAATGTGAAGATGTGCGGATGTTTTGCAAATCGCTTATTAGATTCGTTATCATAAATGATCTCAACATTTTAGCTCTTAGTGCTTGTTATAATTTTTCCTAATACTTTCTTTATCGACAAAACTTGCGTGAGCAAATCTTCATTAGTTGGATACGATTCTGAATGCTTACATAGCAATAACCAATATTCCGATTCTTCTGCTTCTTTATAAGCTATCTTCAATTTATGCCTAAAGTCTGCCTTGCTTTCTGCGCCTTGCGATTCTCTAACCATAGCTCCGATACAAGTGCTCGACCTCCAATACTGTTTCGCCATATTATATTTCCTATTAGCGTCAAGCAGTTCTGAGAAGGCTATTGAATCGATAGAAAATTTAAATGTCAATTCCAGGATAAGGTTCTGTTCCGCCATTTCTTAATCTTTTAATTTAAGCGCCCTGCATTTCATCTGCACATCCTCACATTTTCACATTTGCAAATCCCATCATCTGCACATCAACACATCTTCTCATTTGCACATTCCCTCTCATATCGTATTAAGTATTTCTGCCAATATTGCCTTATCATCAAAAGGATGCTTTATTCCCTTAATGTCCTGGTACTTTTCATGCCCTTTCCCTGCAACTAAAATGATATCGCCAGGTTTCGCCAAATGGCAGGCTGTTCTTATTGCTTCGCGCCTGTCGACTATCGTTAAAACTTTTTTGCGATTGTTCGGCATCACACCTGAATCCATATCCCTTATGATTTGCTCCGGCTCTTCAGTTCTCGGATTATCAGATGTTAAAATCACTTTGTCGCTCCAATCGCAGGCAACCTGCGCCATAATCGGGCGCTTAGTTTTATCACGGTCGCCACCGCAACCGATAACTGTAATGACCTGTTCTGTTCCTTTGCGGATATTTTGTATGGTGCTCAATACGTTTTGAACTGCATCCGGTGTGTGCGCATAATCTACTACCCCGATAATCCCGTCTGGGTTTCCTACATAATCGAATCGACCTTCGGCACCGCTTAAGCGACTTAAGATTGTCAACACCTTTGTTGTGTCTTGCTCCAGCAATACCGCTGTACCGTAAACAGCTAAGAGGTTATAAGCATTGAAGCTTCCAACCATTTTAAACCAAACTTCTGCTGAGTCAAAGTTGAGTAACAAGCCGCTAAACTGATTTTCTACTATCCTGGCTTTGAAGTCGGCAGCCGTTTTAAGTGCGTAGCTTTTTTTATGAGCGGCGGTGTTTTGAATCATCACCCGGCCATTTTTATCGTCCACGTTTACCAGCGCAAATGCAGATTTTTCTAAACCATCAAAGAATGTTTTTTTGGCTTTAAGATATGCGTCGAACGTTTTATGAAAATCAAGATGATCGTGCGTGAGGTTTGTGAAAACACCTCCGGTAAACTGCAAACCATCAATTCGATGCTGCGCAACCGCATGCGAACTCACTTCCATAAAGCAATAATCGCATCCGGTTTCAACCATATCTGCCAGTAACTTATTTAAAGCTAAAGGATCTGGAGTTGTGTGCGTAGATGGTATTATTGTATTGTGAATATGGTTTTGAACAGTAGAAATGAGACCGGTTTTGTAACCCAATTCTTGAAACAACTGGTACAAAAGCGTGGCAACTGTTGTTTTTCCGTTGGTGCCGGTAATACCGATGAGTTTTAAATTAGCTGAAGGATTATCATAAAAATTAGCAGCAATTATTCCCAACGCTTTCGCGGAATTGGAAGTTTGAATATACGCAACATCGGATTTTATCTCTTCAGGTAAATCTTCGCAAATGATCGCAACAGCACCGGCTTCAATTGTTTTTTCAATAAAAATATGGCCGTCGGTAGTAGTCCCGCTTACGGCAACAAATAAAGATTCTGACTTAGCCAAACGCGAGTCGAAATGAACCGCCTCGATCTTAATCTCGCCTGTATTACCCTTCCAGCTAATAACATCCACGCCAATTAACAATTCAATTAAGCTCTTCATCATTGCAGTTCGATTGTTATCGGATATCCTTTTCTAAAACGGCTTCCCGGCAGAATTGACTGGGCTATCACTTTACCGCTACCCCGCACAACAGGTTTTAGTCCGGTATTACTTAAAAGAAACACCGCATCTTTTAAACCCATTCCAGAAACATCGGGCACCGAACCCGAGGTAAATTTTACTTCTTTGATCGCTACGCCATTGTTGGTATCAACTGCATTTACAAAATCACTATTTGCCGCAAACAGGGCTTTAATTCCAAGGGCCTTATATACTCTTTGGGTCGCATATTTGTAACCAGCCTTAGATGCTGGCATCTGTGTATTACCAACCATTTTCAATGGTTCAACATGGTTATACATGTCCACATCACTGGCATAAATCTTATCGGCAATTTCTCTAAATACCGGACCAGCAACCAGAGCGGCATAATAGGCCGGCTTAGGATCATTCACTACCACAATCATAGAATATTTAGGATTGTTGGCTGGGAAATAACCGCAAAAAGAGGCTTGATATTTCTTTACACGATAACCTTTATTACGGTCCGCAACCTGAGCAGTACCCGTTTTACCGGCTATTTTATATAATGGATTTCTGATAATATCCTTCCCTGTACCAAGTTCTACTACACCTTCAAGCATGGCTTGAAGTTTTCCTAACGTAGCATCAGAACAGATCTTTTCGTCGATTACCTTGGGTTCAAAGTTTTCGATCGTATTGCCTAATCTTCTTATTTCGCGTACAAACAATGGTGCAACCATTGTTCCTTTATTAGCTACAGCGTTATAAAGTGTTAACATTTGAAGAGGCGTCATTTTCATTTCGTACCCATAAGCCATTTGAGGAAGCGTAAGCTTGCTCCAGCTTTTGCTGCTCGGTGTTTTCACCAAAGGCTCACCTTCACCCGGAATTTGAAGGCCTGCTTTTTCATTTAAATGGAGTTCGTGAAGCCTGTCGGTAAATTCACGAGGATCTTCACGATAGTGAGTGTAAATTAATTTAGAAATTCCGGCGTTAGATGATTCTTCGAAAGCCTGTTTAACTGTCAAAACCTGTGCCCCCAAATGCGAGTCTTTAACGATCTTAAGTACCTTTCCCTTATTGTAGATTTTATAAGTTCCGCCCTCGCAGTCGACACGAGTATTGGTATCAATTTTCCCGTCGTCCAAAGCCGCCAGGTATGAGGCCAGCTTAAAAGTAGAGCCCGGTTCAGCACTTTCAGCGATAGCGTAATTAAATTTCTCGGCAAACTTACCTTCAGAAACCCTTGTAAAGTTCGAGATCGCCCGGATTTCACCAGTCGCTGTTTCCATCACGATCACACACCCATGATCGGCATTGCTTTTTATTAACTGTTTGCGAAGAGCGTTCTGAGCAACATCCTGAATATTAATGTCGATAGTGGAAATGATATCAGCTCCCTCTTGTGGCGCTATTTCAATATCCTTATTTACCGGCATCCAAATACCTCCGGCAATACGCTGCATTAATCTTCTGCCGCTTTCGCCGTCTATAAAATTACTGTATGCGCCTTCTAGCCCTACGGGCTTTACGTTTTCGTTTTTGTAACCTATGGTTCTGGCGGCTAAAGACTTAAACGGAAAAATGCGCTTGTTTTGCTGCACAGATATTAAGCCGCCTTTGTATCTACCTAAATTGAAAATTGGAAATTTACGAACCGCAGTGAGTTCCTGATGTGTTACTTTACGCTTTAATAGGAAGTAGCGAGCCTTATCCCGACGTGCCGACCTTAGTATTTTGGAATATTCACGCCTGGTTTTATCGCCGAAGTAAAGTGAGAGCCGTTCAGCGAGAGAATCTACTTTTAACTGGAAGATTTCGTCATCCTCGATTCCACCTGCAAGCAAATCCATCCTTAGTTCGTATTCCGGAACAGATGTTGCCAGCAAACTGCCATCTACCGAATAAATATTGCCCCTTACGGCTTCTACGTTTACATATTTGGTAGATAAGCTATCTGCCATTGCAGTCCACTTTTTACCCTCTGCAAATTGAACATGAAACAGTTTATACAAAACCGCAAATGCGAGCAATACTATCAACCCGAAGGAGATATAAACACGGAGCAATATGTCGGTTCTGATATTCATGGCCTCACCCAACCCTCTCCAAGGGAGAAAGGTTTTCAGGTTATTTTTTATTTATTTTCTTCTGTTTTAATTACCAGTTTCATTGGCGGCTCGATTGGCTCTTTTAATCCGAGCGTGTCAACCTGTTTTGCCACTTCTGTTTGTGTACTCTTTTGCATTAGCTCGGCTTTTAGTGTTTTATAATCCCAGCTTAGCTCTTTCACTTCTTTATTTAATTTATCAATCTGCCGTATGCTCTTTTCGGTAAAATGCCTGTTGGCGATGTAAATCATACCCAGCATTGCTAAAAAGATCACGAAGGGCATCATTTGAGTAGCCGACTCTTTGGATACCACCCCTTCGGTAAGAAAGGTTGTCAAAAAGTTTTTTGGCAACTCCGTCTTTTGCTTAAGCTCTGGCTCAGGTCCTTTTTCTTCCTCTTCTTCTATCTGACTTCTAAAGCGGTTATTCATAGAGCCTCATCTGCACATCAATTTAAAGCTTCACTGCCACCCTTAACTTCGCGCTTCGGGCACGATTATTTTCCTTTATTTCATTCTCCGAAGCAGTTATCGCTTTGCGCGAAACCGACTCGAAAGGCTTTAATACATTCCCAAAAAAATCCTTTTCCAGCTCTCCTCTAAATTTCCCTTTTGCGATGAAGTTTTTTACCAAACGATCTTCCAGAGAATGATAAGACATCACCACCAGGCGACCGCCAACAGCCAAAACTTCAGAACTTTGCATCAAAAAATCCTGCAAAGCCTCTAACTCCTGGTTTACCTCAATTCTTAAAGCTTGAAATACCTGGGCGAGGTATTTATTTTCTTTTCCTTTCGGGATTAGATTTTTGATGCTTTCTTTCAGATCTGAAATAGTATTGATTGCACCGTTTAAACGGGCGGTAATAATAGTTTTTGCTAACGATTTTGCATTTTGAATCTCACCGTAAGTACCAAAAATGCGGTGCAATTCTTCTTCGCTGTAAGAATTTACCACTTCTTTAGCCGTGAGCGGCGATGACTGATCCATGCGCATATCGAGCTCTGCGTCAAACCGAATAGAAAACCCCCGCTCCGGCCGATCAAATTGGTGTGATGAAACACCCAGATCGGCCAGAACGCCGTCGACAGGAATTGCGGCATGCAGACGGCAATTGTTTTTTAGAAAACGGAAGTTCTGATCTATAAAGGTTAACCGATCATCGTTAGGAATATTTTCTTTAGCATCTGCATCCTGATCGAAAGCAAGGAGACGCCCTTTTGAATTTAAATTTTTCAATATCTCGGAGGAATGACCGCCACCACCGAAGGTTACGTCAACATATACGCCATCCGCCTTAATAGCCAAACCCTCGATACACTCCGCAAGCATTACCGGATTATGATACTCAGACATCAGCCCTCCTTCCTAAACCTCCCATCACCTCTTCGGCGAGGTTGGAAAAATTATCAGGCTCGTTATCCAGTTGTGCATCGTACGCATCCTTGGCCCATAATTCAATTTTATTGAATTGAGAAGCCAGCACAACATCGCTAGTCATACCACCATACTCAAGCAAAGACTTTGGAACCAATATTCGCCCCGCCGCGTCAAGTGAGAGCTCACTTGCGCCGCGGGTAAAGTATCTTATAAAGTCTCTTGTTTTCTTTTCGTACTGATTTAGCTTGCTCAAATCAGCAACAATAGCATCCCACTCTTTACGGGTATAAATCACCAGATGCTTTTCAAAACCACGATTTATCACCAACCCTTCCCGCTCGGCCTCAGGCATTTGCTTACGCAAACCAGCCGGAAGCATAAGCCTTCCCTTGGCATCCAGTTTACATTCAAATTCGCCTAAGAAGTGAGACATTTAGATTTATGGTTTCTATGTAGAGTAAAAGTAAAGTATTCTCCCACCTTTTACCACATCTTACCACAAAAAGTTTTCAACAAGTGAAAATTGTTTATCTCTAGTCTGGATTTTATAACAGCAGATTTTGTTACACTTAAAATACCATTGATTTAAAGGATTTAGGTAAGAGCCAGGAAGATGCAGTAAGGCAATAAGATAATGTTTGACTGTGAGGATTAAAGCTTTGAAATTGCATTCCAACTTAATACCTGCATACCATTACTTCGCTTTTGGTTTTGGTCGCCACCGTATATAACCAAGCCTTGGTCTGCCCCACTTAATTTGTTCCAATAAATAAGGTTTTTAAAATAATCGCTATTTATTGTCTTGCCCGATTTAATTTCAATCGGCAGCAACTTTCCAGCATCGTCTATTACGATATCAACCTCATGCCCGGTTTTGTCACGCCAATAGAATAAATTGATATTTTCGCCTTGGTTAGATCTGTTTTTTAGTAATTCTACAACTATCAAATTTTCGAATAAGCTGCCTCTAATAAAATGGGCCACCAATTGAGCAGGATCGGTTAGTCCCAATAATGAGCACACTAATCCCGTGTCGTAAAAATATAGCTTTGGTCGTTTAACAATAGTTTTGTTAAAGTTTTGGTAATATGGTTTTAGAAGAAAAATCACAAAGCTGTTTTCCAGGATGCCAATCCACGACTGGATTGTTTTCATATCAACCCCAGTTTCATTTGCTAAAGCCGACATATTTAATTCCTGCCCAACCCGTCCGGCACAAAGCTTCACAAAGCGGTCAAATACAATTAAATCTGTAATATTTTTAAGTTGCCGAACATCGCGCTCTACATAGGTTCGCAAATAATTTTTGCACCAGTCCGAAGAGGCGATTTTTTGGTCGTATATCGGCGGATAAAAGCCATCAAACATTAATTTATTTTCATCCGCAACATTGAAGCCTCCGTCGCTAAGTTCCGATATCGAAAAAGGCATCAGATTAATATATCCAACCCTGCCCGCCAGAGACTGAGATATGTTTTGTTGCAAGAGAAAATTATTGGAGCCGGTAAGTATGTATTTTCCTTTCTGATTCGAATTATCAACTATTTCCTGCAAATAAGAAAACAGCTCGGGAACTCGCTGAACTTCATCGAATATCGCAAACTCTCCACGACTAGCTAAAAAGCCACGCGGATCTTCCAGGGCAAATCTCCTTGAATCAGGATTTTCCAGTGATATATAAGTGTACGATGGAAAAAGAGATTTTACAAGGGTGGTTTTGCCAGACTGGCGAGGCCCCGTTACTGCGACAACTTTAAACTGTTTGGATAAATTTAATAATTTCCGTTGTGCAATCCGTGTGATCATTTCATAAAAATATGGAAAAATTCGGAATCTGATTCCGAATTTTTCCATATTTCTTACCCGTTTATCGCTTTCACTCCCGGCAACTCCTTCCCTTCCATATATTCAAGCAAGGCCCCACCACCGGTTGAAACATAACTCACCTGTTCTTCAAAACCAAATTTGGCAACAGCAGCGGCCGAATCGCCTCCACCTATTAATGAAAAAGCGCCTTTTTGTGTTGCCTCAACAACAGCTTCGGCAACTGCTTTGGTTCCGGCTTCAAACTTGGCCATTTCAAACACGCCCATCGGCCCGTTCCAAAGAATGGTTTTTGAAGAGGCTACAACTTCTTTGTATTGCTTAACAGCATCCGGACCAATATCCAATCCCATCCAACCATCTTTGATATTGTCGTTGTTGGCTGCATCGGTATTGGCTTCCGCCGAAAAGGCATCGGCAATTACAGAATCTGTAGGCAACACTAAATTGACGCCTTTACTTTTAGCTTTTTCAATCAGCTCCAACGCCAGGTCGAGTTTATCTTG
>JANMZB010000290.1:0-1599 GCA_031382725.1 Sphingobacteriaceae bacterium
GATTGTTTTTGAGTCTTTTTAATAAGCACCAATTTTGAAGAAGGGGAGATGCGATAGAATTTATGGAGCTTAACTGGTTTGACTTAGTTTTCTAAGTATACATACGTTCTTTTTAAATTAATGATTAAAAAACCTTCCATCACTTGGAGGGTTTTTTTGTTTATTAGCAGATTGATATAAGAAACTTAATGGAACTACTCTCTAATCCTGAAATTTGGATCTCCCTTATTACCTTAACTCTTCTTGAAATTGTATTGGGAATTGATAACATCATTTTCATCTCGATCCTGTCAAGTAAGCTGCCTAAGCATCAGCAAAAAAAAGCTAGAAAATTGGGCCTTGCACTTGCTATGATAACTCGCATACTGCTGCTGCTTTCTTTAAATTGGGTAATGCGCCTGACTTCTCCACTGTTTAATCCGGGAGAATGGATTGGAGTAACAAAGGAAGGCTTGTTAGAGAAGATGGCTATTTCTGGAAGAGATTTGATATTAATTATTGGCGGACTATTTCTGATTTATAAAAGTACTAGCGAAATTCACGAAAAATTGGAGGGCGATGAGCATCAGCAAGAAGGTGGAAAAGTTCATTCCTTTTCAGGTGTAATTATTCAAATTTTAATATTAGATATTGTTTTTTCACTCGATTCGGTGATTACCGCCGTTGGTATGGCAGATGAGATTTTAGTAATGATCGCGGCCGTAGTGATTGCTGTTGGAGTGATGATGGTTTCGGCCGGAGGTATCAGCAGGTTCGTAAATGATCATCCAACGGTGAAGATGCTTGCCTTATCTTTCTTATTATTGATCGGGGTCTCTTTACTTGCGGAAGGATTCGAACAACACATCCCGAAAGGATATATCTATTTTGCTATGGCGTTTTCAGTGCTGGTAGAGATGCTTAATCTTAATATGAAATCTAAGTCAAAGCCTATAGATCTTCGCAATACTCCAGATAACGTAGAATTTTAAGAGTTACACAATCCTGCAAAGCAGGCCTTTTAAATATTCTCCTTCCGGGAAAGATGCCCGTATCGGGTGATCTTCCGGCTGGCAAAACTGGTAGATAAACTGAATTTCTTTTCCGGCATCCAATGCAGCCCAGGCAAGAATTTGTTTAAAATGCGTGATATCAACGGCACCGGAACAAGAAAATGTAGCTAGTAAACCTCCACTATTTATCAGCGACATGGCAACCCGGTTTAAATCTTTATAAGCCCTTGATGCCTTGTCGAGCGAAGAACGTGTTGGTGCGTATTTTGGCGGATCAAGAATCACAATATCAAATAGTTCACCGCTTTCGCGGAAGCTGCGTAACTGCTTGTTCACATCCGACTGAACAGATTGCTGCCTTGTTTTCTCAAAGCCGTTTAACCCGATATTTTTATTGAGCGTTTCTATCGCAAGGGGCGAACTATCAACACTAATAACTTCTCGCGCGCCTAATTGCAAGCTATTCAAAGAAAAACCTCCCGAATAGGCAAAGCAATCTAAAACCCGTTTACCGGCAGCATGCTCGGCAACAATGCGTCGGTTATTTCTTTGATCACAAAAGAAACCCGATTTCTGCCCTTCCGAAATATTGATCAGATATTTAATC
>JANMZB010000291.1:0-1241 GCA_031382725.1 Sphingobacteriaceae bacterium
GATCCGATCGTGCGAGGCGCTGCTAACATGCATGATATGCCTGGTTTGGCCGTTGGAACGGCGATCGCAGCGCCTATAGCGCCTCCAATAAGGCCAGCAACAGCAGCATGCTCACCTGATCGAGTCGTTACTCGCCATCAATTCACATCGCCAAGCCGACATAACGTTGTTGCAAGTCCCAATGGGACCGACTGGTACAATGAGCCAATTGCATGCTTGAGTGATATCAATGGACCCTTTCCATATCGTGAATGGGGTCAAAGAAGATCGACTGGTGATGTGCTTCGTGCCGGAGATAATTCCGACGAACGATTTTCTCGTTTTGAAGTTTTCATGATGATGTTTCCACCAAAGCAGCTTGCAATGATGATCTACGCAACAAATAAGATCCTAGAGAAGAAAGGAAAGAGGCTCACGACAGACACAGAGTTGCTCAAACTTATGGGTGTTATTATCTTAATAACAAAGTATGAGTACCGCAGTCGTGCTTCCTTGTGGTCGAACTCGTCGCCATCCAAGTACGAGACAGCGCCGGCTTTTGGTAAGACCGGCATGAGCCGTGTTCGTTTCGACGACCTTTGGACGTCGCTTCGCTTTGCATATCAACCAAGCGAACGTCCAGTTTACATGTCGTCTGAAACGTATCGATGGTTGTTGGTTGATCAATTCGTTAAGAACTTTAACGATTATCGCGAAAAATCGTTCATCCCTTCCGACGTCATCTGCGTCGATGAATCCATCAGCCGTTGGTACGGTCAGGGCGGTGAGTGGATTAATCACGGCTTACCGATGTACGTGGCAATCGATCGCAAGCCAGAAAACGGCTGCGAGATACAAGATGCCTCCTGTGGAAGGAGTGGGATCATGATTCAACTCAAGATTGTCAAAACTGCCACAGAGCAGCACAATCTTGAGGTGGATCATGATGAGCGTACACTCCACGGCACCAAGGTATTGAAGGAGCCGGTAAAGCCGTGGAGCTATACGGATAGGATGGTATGCGCCGACAGCTACTTTGCATCAGTCGGCGCTGTTGATGCATTAAAGTTGCTCAAGTTCAGGTTTATTGGCGTCGTGAAAACCGCAACTCGTCACTTCCCAATGTCATATCTGAACACACTTGTTCTAAATGACAGAGCATCAGAGAGCCCATTTTGTGCAATGACATAAATTATTCGTTAGTTTATGTACAAAATCGAATAATAAACCTAATATTTATGTACGAACTAACAATATTTTAT
>JANMZB010000298.1:0-3570 GCA_031382725.1 Sphingobacteriaceae bacterium
TTTTCATCTCTGCTGCATGTTAAAACAAAACCACCCTTTACGGGGATATAGGTTACTGTGCACATTTGTATTTATGACGCATTGTTGCCGCAGCAACTCCAAACATCTCATCAATTAAATTTCCTAAATTTTGCTCAGCCAATGCTACCTTTATGAGTGCCTGATGATGGATACTATGTTCAAGACAATAGGCCAGTTCACGGTTGACAGAAGTTTTTATATAGCTTACACCACTATCGGTTGATGAAAAGTTGCTTTCTAAAGAAATCTCTTTGTCTTCCTCCACGAAAATAAAGTTGCTGCATACTTCATCTATTGTGGAAATTGCAAAAGCCGGATTTGTTTCTAATTCCGGACTTCTTTGGCGGTTATCATAATTAACAACCTGACTTTTGCTGCCCTCTAGCAGACATAGATAATATTCAAGAATATGCCGTACGTGTTCTCCAATACTAGCGCCTGAAAGTAAAGTTGATTTGAATTGAAACTGTACTTCACTAAGGGAGATTAGCATTTTTTGAATTCTCTGCAAGTCATCTTTGCAATAGTGGGTCATAACTCACGGTAATTTTATAATTATCAATAACTGTCTTATTGTATAAGCCTACCCTTTTGCAAGCCCTCTTCGCCAAACTTCACCAAATCATGCCCCTTAATTAAACCTACGGTTCCAATAACCGGCTTTCCTTGGGGCGTAAAAATAATAAGAGTGGGATAAGCCCTTACTCCCCATATTTTTGATAGTTTAACACCCTGACCTTTTTCCATATCAATCGAAAGATTGATGAAGTTTTTATTAAAGAAAGCTGCAGCCTTGTTATTTTTAAAAGTAGTTAACTTCAGCATTTTACATGGCATACACCAGGAAGCGTAAGCATCTACAAAAATGTATTTACCTTCCAAAACCGCTTTTTTTCTGGCAAGATTCCAATCTTCCTCAATAAACCGAATCTCGCTTGCGGTGTTGATAAAACTTTTTTCCGGTGTTTTATAGAATGCACCGAAAGTAGCAAAAGTCAAATACAAAATTAGTGCTACTATTAATAACACAGGTGCTTGCTTTATCATGTCAAGATTTAATATTGTATACTATGCGTTTCTAATATAGTATTTAAAGAGTTAATATAAAAGACTGCCTGGCATATAGATATTAACGAAAAATTTTATCCATTAGATTTGCTCGGCTCCGCCTCTGGTTCATCTTTAAATACTTCACCAAAATAGTTCCCCTCAAAAAACCCTAAGTGATTATTTGCTTAGGGTTTTTTGAGCCCCCCCTTTATCCCCCGCCAGCGGGGATACAATGTCATTAAGTTAAGAGGTTGGTGGGGACACCAACCTCGGCGTCAACCCGGTGCCGGTGTCCCCACCGGCATCTCAAAACTCTTAACTTAATGACATTGAGCGGGGGATATGGTCGTGAAATTAATGTGCCATATTTCCATCGCTTTTTGTTAAAGCGCTTAGTGTCCCCCGCCGGCGGGGGAATAAAGGGGGTGGTTTAATGCTACCTTGCCAAAGCTTACTTTAATTAAACTACCCCATCAATCGGTATAGTAAACCAAAATGTAGAGCCTTGGCCTAAAACAGAACTTACTCCTACTTCCCCCTTATGAAGCTTAATTATTTCTGAGGATATGTACAGCCCTAAACCCAGCCCGGAATATTGTACCCCGGAGGGATCAACTCTATAATAGCGCTCGAAAAGATGGGCAAGTTTATCGGGTTCAACACCTATGCCTTTGTCGATAACTGAAACCTTTGCCAGGTTGTCGTTTTTTTCAATTAACAATCTAATTTCTGGTGAGTCGGGCGAGTATTTAACTGCGTTGTTAACAAAATTTACGACTACCTGATCGATTCGTTGTTGGTCTGCGTAAACTTCTAAAGACAAGTCTCCTTCTATTAAAAGTTCGTGAGTTCCCTCCAGGCGCACATGTGTGCAACATTCATCAATAAGTTTAGCAAGTTTAAAAGTGCTTTTAGACAGTGTTAGCTGGCCTGATTCAATTTTAGAAACATTTAAAAGTTCGCGAACAAGGGTTGCTAACTTTACAGCACTTTTATAAGATGTATTAATGAGTTGAGGGACGGTTTTGGCTTCAGGCTCTTTTTCATAAACACGCATCAACATTTGAATAGAAGCTGATAAAGTAGTTAAAGGCGTTTTAAGTTCGTGGGAAGCGATTGATAAAAATTCATCCCGGCCACGGATAGCTTGTTTCAATTGAGTTACATCCTGACTAATTACCACACCTGCAATAATCTTTCCAAAATTATCCCGAATTGGAGCCGAGCTTAATCGAAGAATGGCCGGTTTCCCATCGCCTCTTATGATATCAACATCTTCATCATTGACAATTTCGCCAAATTGAATAGACCTGGCAAGGGGCCATTCATGGCCCTGATACTGGCTTCCATCCGGGTGAAATCCTATCCATTGAATATATTCACCAATATTTTCCGAGGCCTTCATGGGATGACCCCAAACTTCATTAATCTTTTCATTAGCGAAGATCAGCTTACCGGATGGAGCCTCGCCAATAACCACAGCCCCGGGCATTTGTGTCACAACAGCTTCGAAACGGTTGCGTTCAAATTCCATTTCATCAAGCAACTTTTTATTCAATTCTAGTGCTTCCCTTTGTTCGGTAATATCGGTATTGGTTCCAAACCACCTGGATAATTCGCCTTTCGAATCAAATATCGGAACCGCACGGGTTAAAAACCAACGCCATTCTCCATCGCTTCGTTTTAAGGGGAAGGTTAATTCAAATGGTTCTCCTTTGGGCCACGCTATCTTGCAGAATTCAATTATACCTTCTTTAAACTCCGGGTGATGAACTTTCTCCCAACCCCATCCTTGCATTTCCTCGAAAGTTGTTCCGGTATAATCATACCATCTTTGATTATACCAAAATATCCATCCTTCTTTATCAGCCATCCAGGCGAGTTGAGGGATCGCGTCAGAAAGACTTCTAAATTGTTCTTCCCCCTCTGCAAACGGAGCTTGCGATACCATACTTCGAAACTTTTCTTCACTTTCTCTGAGTTTTTGTTTCGCCAGCACTTGCTCCGTAACATCTTTGCATATAACAATAACTCCTGTAATTTCTTTGCTATCGCTTTTTATTGCTGTATATAAATAATCGAAATAGACCGTTTGAGGAATTCCGTTTTTGACCAGGTTAACAACCGCCTCCGGATCAGTATGAGTTTCACCGGTTTCAAAAACCCGTCTAATTGAGGTGGAAAATGACTGACCGACAAGTTCCGGCTGTATTTGGTGAATAGTTTGACCAAGTATATTATTATCCTTTGCCCAGATTTCAAGCAAGGCATCATTCGCATAAGTTATTCTTAATTCTTTGCCTTCTACTTTCAGAATGGGATATGGAACCGAAAGAAGTGCATTTTCTAAAGTGCCTGAAGGATATGTTGATTTTGAAAAGGTAGAATTATGAGTCATCTGTTATCTTCCTGCTTAACAGTTTTCTAAATGGGGATTAAAGAAGTATGGCAATATACTTCGCATGGTAAAAATATTACGAAACTGAATCAAAGGTTTAT
>JANMZB010000838.1:0-1035 GCA_031382725.1 Sphingobacteriaceae bacterium
TAAACTTCGGATGCTTGGGTTACCTGTCGACGGCCCCACCTTCCTTATCGGTGATATCATGTCCGTTGTTCTAAACACAACTATCCCTTCTAGCCAGCTCAAAAAGAAGCATAACGCGATCGCATACCATCGCGTACGCGAAGCCATCGCAGGGGACATCGTCCGATACGTCCACGTGCCATCAACAGCGAATTCAGCCGATTGCCTTACCAAGCCACTACCCTCCGAACAATTTCACCGCATCTTGATTTCTATCCTATCCCGCGAACCACCGTTCAAACCAAGTAGCAGCCCCACCACTAGCTCGTAGGTCACCGAGATACACTTCGGTGCTTGTCCCGCGTACAAACCCCGTACCCACGTATTCCTCCTACTGCCCCGCTACATGTATATTTTTAGTCACCAATCGGCGTACCAAATGATACATTCCAGGGTTCTACCTTGGGTCCCGATCGCCACCCATCGTGGTCAACGACACAAACATCACATTTAAACCGAAGTCAAAAATTGCTAAGAACCATAACTAAAAGAGCGCACTATGCCAACCACCATTACTATAACCGACCCGCGCCATGGACACAAAGCCATCCGCTCCTTATTCGATAGTGTTCCGAGTCCTGTGGAGCGAGAAGCCCTCCAAGCGACATGGGATGATTGGGCGCAAGGATGGTTCGTGGCCGATATACCCATTCGCTACCGCCCGGTACAAGTTCATGAAAGACTCATCACCGCCCATCCCAATACACCATCATTTTCTCCTGGAGAACACTTCCTCTTGGTCACTGACCCGACATTCCAGGATACCGCGGCATCGCGCAGTAGCCAGGTTGGCGAGATTACTGATACTTTCTCCCAGCGCTCGCTCCTCCTTCTCACGTTCTGGCAATTCAGCAGCTCGGACTGGTTCCCTGATTATCGTTTAGCGTACTACGATGAGGTTCTGAATGTTGACAAAATTCCGACCGACAGCCTCAAAGCCACCCTTCACAGGTGTCGGCCATCCGCGACAGCGCCATCAACTTGGAACATCACTGG
>JANMZB010000954.1:0-5847 GCA_031382725.1 Sphingobacteriaceae bacterium
TGATATAAAAGAATACATTAACTACTATAACAATAGAAGAATAAAACTAAAATTAAACGGTAAGAGCCCAGTACAGTACCGAGCTCTTGTCGCTTAAAAATTTTAAATTAAATTTGTCCAAGATTTTGGGGTCACTTCAAAAGAGCCTTTTTTTATTAAAACACTTTTTTGAGCGTTACATGCTTTTTGCCAAACGTAGCACCTGTGGCATCATGTAAAGCCAGCATCTTATCATTAAAATCACCTACCCACGATAATTCCAATTCCTCATATTGCTTAAGCGGCAGTACGTATTCTTTTAATTTAATAAACATGGCAGATTCAAGTCCATGTTTTTGAAACGACTTTTTTGTGCCCATTACAACTGCCCGCATCCGGGTAACACCTTTCCATTTATAATAAAGAAACTGTAGTTTTTCGATCAGCCCCAGCTTGCCTTTTAAAGGTTTTATCATTTGATTCGCATCCGGAAGGATTACTATAAAAGAGGCCGGCTCATTGTTTATGTAAGAAAACCATATTAATTTTTCATCCATAATTGCTTTCATTTTCTTAAAGCTTTCGAGGATGGTGTCTTTTTCAATAGGTACAAAGTTTTTAAAGTCTGCCCAGGCATCATTGTAAATTTCTACAAAATCGGCAGCATACTTCTCAATGTTAGCGCTTTCGAGGTGTTTGAAAGTATATCCGGACTTTTGAGCAACCCAATTTGCAATCTTAGTAAAACGTTCGGGGAAGGGTTTGTTTACTTCGAGATGATTGGTGATTTGCTCATAGGAAGGCGTGAAACCATAGGCTTCAAAAAGCTCCTTGTAATAAGGCGGATTATAATTCATTCCATAAGAAGGATGAGTAAACCCTTCAATGAGCAATCCCCAAAATGCATCGTTTTCCCCAAAATTTATTGGGCCATCCATTGCCTTCATGCCTTTTGCCATTAGCCATGATTGAGCGGTGTTGAAAAGTGATTTTGCAACCTCAATATCATTTACACATTCAAAAAAGCCGACACCTCCTGTAGGTTCGGGAAAAGTGTGGGCTTTTTTTTCATTCACAAAGGCCGCTATTCTACCTATAGTTTTGCCATGCGCATCTTTGGCAATCCAGCGTGTTATACTCCCATGTTGATGAAAAATATTTTGTTTGGGATCGAATACTTTTTCAATGTCATTATCTAAAGGGCAAACCCAGACCGGGTCGTCTTTATATATTTTTCTGGGCAGGTCTAAAAATTCTCTTTTTGCTGATCTATCTTTTACCTCTATAATAACCATTGGAATGTTTTTGGTAATAAAAAAAGCATCCAGTGGGCTGAATGCTTACCTTAAAAAGAACAAATACTAATTAATAATCGTCGTCATCGTCATCTAATGGATCAAGATCATCAATCTCTCCCAGATCGTCTAACGGAGCATCAAAATCCTCGTCTTCATCATCCAGTAAGTTTTTATCAATGATTGGATCTTCATCTTCATTTGCGCTGTCGGCATCAAATTTTTTCTTTGGCATTTCCATCTTTTAGAGTAATTGTTGCTAGGATAAAAATAATAAGATTTTAACAAGTATTATAAATTTTCCTATTAATTAAGTTTTACTCCTGATTATCACCAACTTCATTTTCAGTTGGGTGTATGTCATTTAGCTGTGGCAATTGTGAACTGTCGTTTATTCCGAAGTAATCCATAAATACAGAACTGGTGCAATAAAGTAAAGGCTTTCCAACCGTTTCTGATTTACCAGAAATGCTGATCAGATCTTTATCCAGAAGTTTTTGAATGGTATAATCGCAGTTTACACCACGGATTTGTTCTATTTCTAACTTGGTGATGGGTTGCCTGTAAGCGATGATGGCAAGCGTTTCTAGGGCCGCCTGGCTCAGCTTTTTCTTTGATCGTTGAATTTGCAATTGATTTATGATAGGGTATAAGTCTTTCTTTGTCAAAAACTGATACCCACCATTTAATTCAACCAACTGAATGGCGAAAGTTGGATCGTCGTATTTTTCTTTTATCCTGTTAAGGAGAAAATGTATTTCTTCGGTTGTGATTGCAGTTTGGCTAATACTATCTATTACCTGCTGTATTTCGGTAATCGAAACACTTTGCGAAGATGCAAATATTAAGGCTTCAATATTTAGTTCTTGTGTATTCAAGAGATTCAAATTGATTAAAGAAATCTAATTAACTCAAGTTGCTAGATAAAAAGGTTTAAGAAGTGAGCATCAAAGAATAAATTTGAGTTACGACACTTAAATAATTCCAGCGATGCTCACTAAGGATAAAATTATAGGAATATTTTGTTTTATAGATGATTTGTTGAAAACGAGTAATCATTATGAAGATAGGCGCAGGTAAGTTCGAGACAGCGAAATAATCACCACGGCCGTTGTTTCCTCACTTTACTTTGGTGGCCATCAGGATAAAGCAAGGCAATTTATGAAGATGACAGGACTGATCCCCGACATGCTGGATAAGAGCCGGTTTAACCGAAGATTGCATGCAGTGGCCGAGTTGGTTTACAATATGTTTATGCAGGTAGGCTATTATTTCAAATATGTCAGTTGTGAAATGAGTTATGTATTAGATTCCTTTCCGGTAGCCGCTTGTGATAACATTCGCATTGCAAAAGCAAAACTGTTAAAAGGTAAACAATGGCATGGTAAACAAACCAGTATGCGGAGATACTTTTATGGCGTAAAGGTGCAACTGCTGATTACCAAGGACGGTAGACCTGTTGAATTTGGCTTTGTTCCAGGCAGTGAGCATGATGTTTTGGCTTTAAAGAAATTACCGTTGGAGCTGCCTGCAGAAAGCGAAGTATTTGCAGATTCAGCCTATACGAATTATGAAATCGAAGATCAGTTATTGGAAACGGATCAGATCGCATTGAAGGTGCATCGCAAATCCAATGCAAAAAGAAAAGACAGCGTGAGTGCTGCCTTCATTAAAGAATATATGCGTAAAAGAGTAGAAACTACAATTAGTGAAATTAAAGGATTATTCCTTCGAAAGCTTCATGCAGTTACTGCTAAAGGATAGTTGTTGAAAATCACGCTATTCATCTTCGCTTTTACCCTCAATAAATTAATTGTTTAACTAGCAACTTGAGTTACCTAAATAACTTACTCTGTTATCATTTCGTCACGGTAAACGCTCATTTCGTCACGGTAAATGCTCATTTCGTGTAATACATGAAATATAAACATGCAATTCTCGTCTGAATAAATATCTTTGAGTTCGCCTTCCTCAAGGTGATGAGGAAGCTGAAAATCTAAAGAGTAGGCATTTACTAATCTACAAACCAATGAAGAAAAACTTATTTTATAAGAGGATTGCAGTTACACTTATGCCTATAACAAAAGGTCACGGAAAAAGGTCGCGTCAAATAATGTTAGCGTATGGGGCTACTATTTTTTTGTTGCTTTTTTTCCTAGCGCCTGCCTGTCAAAAAAAGAGTGAGTTTGATGAAAAGGAAATTTCTAAATCGATTCACACACCAATAAATGATTTTTGGACGTACAGTCGCACAATTATTGTGAGTACAAGTTTAAAAGCCGACACAGGTACACAAATGTTACCGATTGTAATTGCTGCTTTAAGGTCAATGAAAACAACTGCTGACTTTGAAACCAATATTAGAAAGCTAGGTATGCCTCTATGGGATAGAAGTCTTGAGTTTTATGATGCTGATGCCAACAAGACACTTTTAATCCCAGTCGGCAATAATACAGAAAAAGGCGTAAGGGCCATTATTGCGGTAAAAAATTCCGGGAATTATGAACATTTTAAAGTCAATGTGATAAGAAGAGGCCAATACTTAGAGGTTAGAAAAAATGATTTAAACCTTAAACTATTGACTAATGATCAATGGGAAGCGATTTTTTCAGCATTTGATAAAAAGTCTTACGGAACCGGAAAGTCTCAAGGGTTTTTAACAGCAGAAAAGCATGGAACAAAGGTGATGACTGGATCGTGGCAAGAATCTTGTCAAACACTTAATAGTTGGGTAATTATAAACTCTTCTGCTGGTACGACATTTACGCCAGTACAATCTTGTTCCCTAATTTATGTTTGGGATAACGTTAACTACAACCTTGATAATTATAACTATTTCGAAATGAATTTCGTTCAGAGTTATACACCGTGTCCGCTAATGAACATGTACGACTTTTGCGCAAGCGAGATAGTAAATAACACAAGCTCATCTTCATGCGCTTGGCGTCTTTTTGAAAGGTTAAAGTCAAGAGGCGCAATCGGGGCCATTAACCAGATAGTCAATCAATTAGACTCAATATCACACGTACGAGTAACAGTCATTGATGGTCCTTCCTCGCAAAGCATGCCATTGACCTCTAATTATAGAATATGGACGTATTTCACTTCGATTAATGCTTCCTCCACAGCACGTGAACTAAGAACTACTGTTTCTATTAATGCTCAGCTTTTAAATGAGTATTCCAAGGAGTATGCTGCTGCCTCGTTCATGCATTCTGTCATTCAGGATTATTTCTCAACTCCTGAGAGATACCCCAAATTGGCAGCACATAATTCTACCCAATTAGAGCAATTTTATGTCATTCCCTTTGCTAACTATTTAATGGGACAATATGGAATTTCTCAATATGACGCAATTGGGCTAGCTTGGGGTGGCATGACATACCTACCTGCTTATGAATCAACGAGCTTGCATTCCGGAATGACTAATAGTGAAATAGACTATGTTAATCACCTTTATCGCTCTACAACTTTAGGCTTTAGATTATGTGAACCAGACTAATAGTCGGAAATAATTTAATTTATCACGCATTGACAATTTTTATCAAGCTTGGAAATCAATGCCAAGCTTGATAAATCTGGAATATTAAACTTGGGCTTTAATCTCTTTGTGGTTTAATGAAACGCAATAACACCTACCCAATCGTCAGGCACTATTTAAGGTGCTTCGTCTGACTGTTCTTTCCGCGGGTGTGGTAAAACAAATTGGTCTATTTCGCGACTTCCGCTAACAATATCCGACAACAAATCTGGAATATCCTGTTTTTTGTCTCCCTCTCTTCACGACGGTATTTAAAGATGAATGAAGATCCCCCTAGTGCGTACGAAGTAAACATTTTGCTTCCTATTGAGCATCATTTCTTTAGCTACTATTTTTAGTATATTAGTACTATGAACGAGGGGAGACCAACTAAATACAAAGAAGAGCATAATGAGTGAGTTTACAAACTCTGTTTATTAGGAGCGACGAATTTAGAATTGGCAAAATTCTTTGAAGTTTCTGAGTCAACAATTAACCTTTGTAAGGTCGAGCATTCTGAGTTTTCGGATGCAGCCCGTAGGGAGAAATTGGGGGCTGATGCTAATGTTGCTACAGCTTTCCATAAACGCGCAATCGGTTATCGTTTCACCGAAAGGACTATGGAGAATGGAAAGGAAGTTAAGACCGTCGAAAAAGAAATGCCGCCCGATTCTGGTGCTGCTCTCAACGGGTTAAAGAACCGTCAACCTAGTAAATGGCGCGATAAAGTGGAAGTCATCAACACTAACCTTAATTACAACTCTACTGACTTGTCTGAGGATGAGATTCGGAAGATTTCTGCGTTACTTGAAGCAGATTGCTAGCACTTGATTCGGTATAGAACCCCAGATAGGATAGATAGCCACTAATTTCGGGAGAATGGTTAAGCAATGGTTAAGCAGGTTTTATCACAGTCATAGCGCGCATACAATTGCTCTAATTGGGTAGAATTATGTGCTGCCAATTTGGGGTATCTCTCAGGAGTTGAGAAATAATCCTGAATGACAGAATGCATGAACGAGGCAGCAGCATACTCCTTGGAATACTCATTTA
>JANMZB010000956.1:0-1356 GCA_031382725.1 Sphingobacteriaceae bacterium
CACCTTCCACTGTGCACCGTTGCAGCCTTCATCACAACTCAAAAAGGTCCAATTATTGGTATCGTTCACCAATATGCTCATTACGGAAAGGGCGACAAAATACATTCTGTCAACCAAATGAAACAATTTGGCATCCTAATCGACGACGCCCCTCGCTCCCTGTCTCCACATGGTCAGACCATCCAAACACCTGATGGTTACCTCATCCCCTCTCCATCCGCAATGGTCTCCCACACATGGATATGTGTGCACCTACAGATGGTGACTTAGATACATACCCCCACGTCATGTTCACTTCCAACCTCCCTTGGAACCCTTGCATCCTCGACAATGAGTACCCCATCGGTGAACTTACATCTCCCACCAAGGATGCCCTTTTACCTGCTTATCGCTCCCATAGCGTTAACGACTACGGGGAGATTTTTGCTGCCAGTCGTGTGCCCAAACCCTCAATTCTGGACCCCCTCAATGTCCAACCTAACTTGGGTTTTGTACCCACCAAGCGTATTCAACACACCCTGGAAAATACCACTCAGCATGCTCGCCTCGATACACGCTTACCCATGCGGAAGCATTTCAAGACCAGATTCCCTGCCGCAAACGTCAACCGTCTTCTTGAAACTTTTGCCACGGATACCTTCTTTTCTGACACCCCAGCTCTCAATGACGGCATCTATGGTCATGGTGGCAGTACTATGACGCAACTTTACTGTGGCTGCACCAGCCAGTTTACCGCCATTTTCCCCATGAAGACTGATTCTGAAATGGCAAGTACCCTAGAAGATTTCATCCGCCTCCACGGTGCCCCCTCCGCCTTGTTCAGTGACAACGCCAAGGCTCAGATTGGCCATGCTGTCCATGAGATTCTTCGTATGTATGCCATTGCTGATTTCCAGTGTGAACCGCACCACCAGCACCAAAACCCCGCCGAGCGCCGCATTCAAGAGGTCAAGAAAATGAGTAATTCGATGATGGATCGCACAAACACACCTCCTGACCTCTGGCTTTTATGCATTCAACACACCGTATACACCCTGAATCGCCTCTCGGTCGCCAGTCTTAATTGGAGGATTCCTTTCCAGGCCGCATTTGGACAACAACCGGATATTTCTGCTCTCATTGCCTTCCGCTGGTACGAACCAGTCTACTTCTTTTCCCCCACATCCCATTTCCCGTCTACACCACGTGAACGCAAAGGTCGCATCGTGGGTATCGCCGAACATCAGGGTGATACACTCACGTTTTTGGTACTGGACGAGCTCTCCCACAAAGTTGTCGCCCGTTCAGAACTACGTTCTGCGCTCAACCCTCTTCACCCAAACCTTCGAGCTGAGTCCACTCTTGCTATCTCAAATT
>JANMZB010000958.1:0-22829 GCA_031382725.1 Sphingobacteriaceae bacterium
AAAAATTATGAGATCGGCTCTGCTCAAACAAATATTTCCCCCATTCAACCAACCGCTATTTTATCTAGCCCATCATCAGGACCTAAAGAGATTACTGCATCGCAATCCATTTCATTAAAGCCAGGTTTCTCGGTTAACGGAGCAGGTGGGACTTTTATTGCTAAAATAGCAGATGCAGCATCTGTGTTAAATGATAATAGCACATTAACTAATTATATCACACGTGTTGATTATTCTTATGACACACAGTTGTTACCCAACAAGGTGTATGTAAACAAACCTACCGCTGTCAATACAAAAGATTTGCTTAACGGCACTAATACTAGCGTATCATACATCTATGATTCATTTAATAATGCAACAGAAGAGACTACAAAGTACTCTGATGCAGGCTCTAAAACAGTTGCAATCACTTTTGAAAATAGTTCTACTTCACCATATTACATTGGCAGGCCTTTATCAAAGAAAACTACGCTCAATAACAACACTGATACCTATACTACCGAAGAGCAGTTTAGCTATACGGGATATCTGCCTACTCAAAGTAAGAAAAAAGGACACAATACTACGTTTTTTACCGAAAATCTAGAGTATGATACCTATGGGAATGTTACAAAGAAAACGATTGTAAGCCCTGGCGGAATACAAAGAACCAGTCAGATGGAGTATGATGCTACAGGTCGTTTTATGACCAAGGCTATCGATGCCGAGGGCCTAACCTCAACCAATCTTTACAATGCAAACAATGGAAACATTACCTCTAAAACTGATATAGATAACGTAACCACAACTTACTTGTATGACACTTGGGGTAGGCCTATTCAAACAACAGATTATCGGGGGAGTGTTTATACAAGCTACACAAAGTCATTAAATTCAATTATCATCGCTGAGAGTGATGATACCGGTACCGCAAAATTAACGACTGCAGATGCGCTTGGTAATACCACTGAGGTTAAAAAAAAGAACGTCCTGGGCCAATGGATAAGCAAATTCACAGATTACGACGTGTATGGACGGAAATATCGGGAAAGTGAACCCACTACTGCAGCATCCGCTGCTAGCGCCAGTCAATGGAACACAATGATCTTTGATGAGTATGGAAGGCTAAAACAAGCAACCGCTTTCACCGGCAAAATTACCAGCATTAGCTACGTGGGTTTAAGTACAATAATTAATGATGGGTTAAAATCAGTAACCACTTCCAAAAACGCACTTGGCGAGGTATTAAGTACCACAGATGCTGGTGGAACAATTAACAACATTTATTTTGCCAACGGGGGCCTTAAATCGACAGACTTTGCCGGTTCCATTCAAATCATTGAGCAAGACGGCTGGGGAAGAAAGACCAAGCTAACTGATCCTTCTGCAGGCGTTTATACCTACACATATAACGACTTCGGAAAAGTAACCCAAGAAACCACTCCCAAGGGCAGTACCGCTTACACATATGACAATAATGGCAAGATTCTAACCAAACGCATACAGGGGGAGGCTACGGATATGAGCTATCAGTACATATATGATAGCACAACAAAGCTTATGACAGCCCTAAATTTAACAAATACCGACGGTAATAGCTCCGCTTATGATTATATTTATGACTCCTACAAACGGTTAGCTAGCGTGACCGAAGATAATCAGCATGCCCGCTTTATTAAAACCCTCACTTATGATAGTTTTGGCCGGATAGCTACCGAAACCTCAGAAGCTAAAAATGAACGAGACAATAAAATAGTAACTAAAACCATTCTCAATACCTACGAAAACGGCGACTTAAAAAGCATTAGTGATAACTCTACTGGAGAGAAGATATGGGAAGTCACTACATTAAACGCTCGTGGTCAGGTAACCAGTGCTTTGCTAGGCAGCACTATGAAACAAATCAATATTTTTGATCAGTATGGTTTTCCGCAGGAGCTTAAAACGGATCGTATTGGAACAAACCCACTCGAACTTATGAAGCTGAGTTATACCTTCGATCCTATAAATGCTAATCTAAGCAGCCGAAGTAATAGTATGTTTGCTTGGAATGAAAGCTTCACATATGACAATCTGGATCGTCTAACAAACTTCAACGACAACAATGGAGCTCAAAGCCAGACTTATGATGATCGCGGCCGAATCACAAGTAATAGTGCGTTAGGTAATTATATTTTCACTGGCGCATCATACCAACAAACCAGTTTATCAGCCTTAACAAGTAGCGCTAAAACATATTACCAGGAAAGACAATTACAACAGATCACCTATAATGCCTTTAAAAGTCCGATTGAAATATTCGAGGCGGGAAAAGAAAAAATCACCTTCCAGTACAATGCCGCTATGAACCGCTCACATATGTATTTTGGTGATACGGTTACCAATAAAATGTCCCGCAGATACCGCAGGCATTACTCAGAAGATGGAAGCATGGAGATCACCGAAGATATGCAGGCTGGTACAACTAGTTTTGCGTTTTATATGGGAGGAGATGCTTATTCTGCCCCAGCTCTTTGGAAAGAAGTGCATAGCAGTGCTGGTATTACGCAAAATATGTATTACCTGCACCGGGATTACCAGGGAAGTATTTTACTGATTACCGATAACGGGGGTATTGCAAAAGAAAAAAGAGCATTTGACGCCTGGGGAAATATCGTAAAGCTGACCGACGGCAATGGGAATAACTTAGGTGCTTTTGTAATAACCGACCGTGGATATACCGGGCATGAACACTTAATGGGTGTTGGGTTGATTCACATGAATGGCAGGTTATATGATCCAAAGCTGCACAGATTCTTGTCGCCGGATAATTATGTTCAGGATCCAAGCAATACGCAGAATTTTAACAGGTACGGTTATGTGTTGAATAACCCCTTGAAGTATACGGACCCGAGCGGGGAGTTTATATTCTCATTACTATTACCAGGTATCGGAACGTTCATTGATGCAGCTTGTTGGGGTGCAGTAATTGGCGGGGCAGGATATACAGCCAGTGTAGCGATGAGTCCGGGAGGGTTTAGTAACTGGAATCCCAACCAGTTCTGGAAATCAGTAGGAATTGGTGCGGTATCAGGAGTAGCTACAGCGGGAATTGGTCAGGCTTTTGGTGCAGTTGGCAGTGGTGGATTTGGAGGTGAGGTAGCCAGGGGTCTTGCTCATGGCTTATCTAATGGAATTATATCAGGCGTTACAGGCGGAGACTTTGCTAGTGGGTTCCTGTCAGGAGCATTAGGTTCTTTTGCTGGTTCTGGCTTTCAGTCTGTGTTTGGAGACGGTAAGTTAGGAACATATGCTTTCTCTGCCTTAGCTGGCGGTGTTGGAGCAGAATTAGGAGGTGGTAATTTCTGGCAGGGGGCTGCTATCGGTGTGATGAATGCTGGGCTAAATCACTTGCAGCAGGGAGTTGAAACAGCTAAGTATAATGTTGCTAATTTTGCTAAAGCTCCTACGATAGAAAAAATGCTTGATGAATTAACTGGGCTTAAAGTTGGGGATGGTATGTCTGGAAAAGAAATAAGTCAATTAAGGCCGGAATTGAAAGGAGCTAGGATGTTGGTGAACTCTGTTACAAGAACGAAAAGCGGGTTTGATGTTGACATGTCATGGGCAGGAAATCTTGCATTAAGGGGTGCAAATATTTCATTTAAAGGACCTATAAATGTTAAAAGCTTCCATCAAGGCAGCAATAAAATCTATAATTTATCCAATCCAGGAGGTAAGGTTCCATTTGATGGGAAAACTATTCCTTTTAATATATATATTGATAATAATAGTTATTCACCTCATAGAGATTTACACAGGTTTGTAAGAATTTGGAAATGAAATTAAGATATTATATTTTATTCGGTTTCTATTTTTTTTGCTTCGTTACATACCATTTAGGGAATGAAATAAAAAATCATTTTTATGTTTATCAACACTCTGAAACCTTGTTCGAAACATATAGACGAGTTTTTACCGGATTTTTTTATACGGTTTATATTTTGTTCTTCATATGGCTTGTAATTGCCTTCTTTGGATATATGTTTTATAAAAACCGTTATAGGAGTTCGATTGAAACAAACTTAAAGCTAAATGAGTATTCAAAGGGGTTTAAAATGGCGATATATTCTGTGATAATAACAGTGGTTGTTTTTTCCGCTGTAGTTGTCTTGGGAATATAACTCAAACTAGTCGTAGGTTCTCCCTACGACTTATCATAAAAGTAAACGCCTCAAACGAGTCGTAGGATCTCCCTACGACTTATCATAAAAGCAAACGCCTGGTTCATAGCTGAGCCAGGCGTTGTTATGTCAAATCAACTTAATTGTTAAGGTATTGATTATACAGTACTTTGATAACTTGCATGGCGTAAGTAAGGATGACAGTGTAAGCAGCTAAGGCGATACTGAATAAGTAGATGGTCATATTGTGGTGTGCCATAGGAAGTTCTTGTTGTAAGATATTGGCAGCAATATCTATTCCGGCAAAATAGAATGAACTGGTAAATGCTATGGAGTAGGCCTTTCTTCGTAGTTTATTCCAAAGTGCAGGGACCTGTTCATCAGGAGACAATCCGCAGAACATATCAATAGTCAATTTCTTAAAGTAGTCGGTAATTACTTCAGCTGAGACAAAAACAAAAAGAAGCAATAAAAATATTTCCGTAGGTAAATGAGGGAACATCAGTCTCTGGGTTTATAGCGTCGCCATATTCTTGGCAAAGAAATCTTTAAACTTTTTATTGGTGAGCATCTTTTCAATAAGCTTGAAAATGGTCTGCTTGTCTTCTTCATCAAGTTGCTGGATGAGGCGCATTTGCTCGACAGCTGTTTTATCCTCGATCACTACTTCTTTAGGCACTTTACCGTCGTAGTTGATGATCTGATCAGTGGTCATGTTAAAGAGCTGGGCCATCCTTTGCAGCTCATCAACGTTAAGGGCTCTTAGTCCTTTCTCAATCTTGCTGTAAGCCGATTTATCCACTCCGATGTGATTGGCCACCTCAATTTGTTTGAGTTCCTTCTCTTCCCGGATTGCTTTAATGTTCTCAGACAGGTTCATGCTTCAAAAGTAGCGTTAAAAAATACTTTTGTCAATATGTTGAAAATATCAATACTTTATTGTTGCGAAAAAGAAAACATAAAACTATTTTTGACGTGTTGAAAATAACCACATCTTTTTTTATGTCGCATCAGGATATCAAAACCATCAAATTACAGCCCAAGTTCAGGAGCCTTGCCAGCAGTCAGAAGATAGTACCAGAACTAAAGATATCAGGAATGTGGCTTTCCCAGCACGGCTTTGAAGCAGGCGGCAAAGTAGAGATAACAGTAGCCGAGAAACAACTGATCATAAAGGCACTTTAAGAAATGGAAATATCGGAAATCAAACGCCAGCTCAGCATCGGCCAGGTGCTTAGCCATTACCAGCTCAAAGCCGATAAGAACGGCATGCTGAATTGTCCCTTCCATGAAGATAAAACCCCGAGCTTTCAGGTGTACACGGCAACCAATACCTGGACCTGTTTCAGCAGCAATTGTAAAGCAGGCTCGGGCGATGTGATCGACTTTGTTATGAAAAAGGATAAGCTAAGCAAGCACGAAGCCATCCTGAAAGCCAAATTATTAACCGGCCATACTCCCGGACAAAGCAATGAGCCCCAAACACAAAAGCTATCTCAGCAAGAACGCATTCAGCTGCTCACCAGAGCCTGGGGCTTTTACGCATCAGCCCTGAAGCAAACCAAGCTAGCCCAGGAATATGTTAAGCAGCGCAACATCGAAAAAGCAGAAGCCGGCTTTAACAGTGGCCGGCTGCATTACCGGAGCGGGGTTACCGAAGCCGAGGTAAAAGGTTTGCTGCAGCTGGGCATCATCAATGCGGCAGGCAGCAGCTACCGAAGCTTTGCCAAAGACTGCATCTTCTTTCCATTGCGGGATAAAGCAAATAATATTGTGAGCCTTTATGGCCGGAGCATTACCCCTTCGACAGGCTCAGGACAGGCTGCCAACCAAAGGCACTATTACTTAAAAGACCGTCAGGGACTTTACCCAAGCTATCCTAAGCCAGAAACCAAAATCTTAATCCTCACCGAAAGCATTATTGATACGGCTACCCTGATGCAACATTACAGCGCAGAACATACCGCAGTACTGGCCTGCTATGGAACCAATGGCCTGGGCGAAGAACACCTAACCGCTATCAAAGCTTTGCCGGAACTACAAGAGGTCATCCTGTTCTTTGATGGCGATCAGGCCGGAGTAATGGCAGTGGAGAAATACGAAAGGGAATTGAGCCAGCTCTTAAAAGTAACTATCAGCAGGGTAAACACACCCGAAAATCAAGATATCAACAGCCTTATACAAAGCCATGATCCGCAGATCCTCGCCCATCTTATTGAAACTCGAAAAGCCTTTTTTCTTTCCCTGCCCGACCGGCAGGCGGGAACGGAAAATACAACTGAACCTAAAAGCGAAATCGAAATACCCAAACAAGAAGCAGCCTCCGGCAGGTTAGAAACCACAAACCCCGACTGCCTTATCTATCAAACGGAACAGCTGCTGGTCAGCATCTGGGGCGGCATCGAGCTGAACAATCTTGGCCGCTTAAAAGTAAGCCTTCATGTACGCAGCAAAACCGACCGCTATAAAACTTACCGGGATGAAGTGAATCTATACAGCCACCAGAACACCGAAAAGCTAATCCGAAACCTTGCTTCCGGCTTAGAAGTGAGTACCACATCCATCAGCCAAACCATAGCAGAACTCACCGAGCAACTGGAAGAATACCGCAACCAGGAACGAGCCAAACAAAAACAGCAGGAAATAGAGGCCGCCGATAAAGAACTGGAAACCTTTACCGACAAACAGCTGCAACAAGGAATAGCCTTTTTGCGCCAGCCCGACCTGATGCAAAAAACACAGGAGGCCATCGGAAATATTGGTTTGGTCGGCGAAGAAAAAAACGGCCTGCTGCTGTTCTTTATCTTACTCACCAGGCTTTTTAAAGACCCATTACACGCCCTGGTACAAGGCAAAAGCGGCAGCGGAAAAACCCACCTGCTCAAAAGAACCACCTCCCTAATCCCCAAAGCACATATTGAAACGGTAACCGCACTCAGCGAAAACACCCTTTACCATAGCGGAAAAGATTACTGGAAACATAAGATCCTACTGATAGAAGACCTGGACGGAGCTTACAGCGCCCTGCTTCCGCTTCGGGAGTTTATGAGCAACCAGAGCATCCGCAAACTCAGCACCGCCTCCGACCCCAAGAGCGGAGAGCATACCCAAAAATGGCTTTATGCAGAAGGGCCCGTTTGCGTGGCCGGAGCCACGACCAAAGACAAGATCTATGAAGATAACGCCAACCGGAGCTTTTTAATCCATGTCAACGAAAGCCCCGAGCATATCGATAAAGTCCTCGACTATCAGCGCAAAACGATGTCGGGCCTGCTTGATAAAAGCCATGAAGAGAAACTGCAAATCCTGTTCAAGGCAGCGCAGATACAGCTCATGCCGGTTGAAGTGAAAATACCTTTTGGAGAACATCTTCGCATCCCTGAATATGTGTTCAAGAAATTGCGGACTAACACGCACTACCTCACCCTGATTAAAGCCATTGCCTTCTGGCACCAGCAGCAGCGGGAAATGAAACAGACAGCAGACGGCAGGCACTTTATAGAAGCGACTTTGGAAGATGTAGCCTGGGCAAATGAGCTAAGCAAAGAAGTATTATTACGCAAATCAGACGAGTTGAGCGGAGTATTGCGAGACTTTTTTGAGCGTATAAAAGCTTATCTGAAAAGCAATGGGCAGGATAGCGTTTACGCCAAGTCCCTCCGTGAAAAGCTACGCATGAACCCCATGCAGGTTAACCGCTACCTGCATGAACTCGAACAGCGCGGCTATATCAGACAAAGCGGAGGCAACCGGAAAACGGGTTATGAATACAGCGTGCAACATTGGGACGATTACGAAAGTTTGAAAGCCGGAATCAATATCCTGGATGAAGTGCTGGGGAGGTTAAAGGCCAGGCAAAATGGAAGTATAACAAAAGAAAAGCTAAGTATACCATAAGTATAACAGCAGTATAACATAGCCCCAATGTTATACTTAATCCTAGCCAGGACTATTATAAACCCTGTTTTTGAGGCCAAAAAATAAGTATAACAAGTATAACACCGGGAGAGGATATACCCCCCCCTTTTGAAAGCTCAGGACAAGCCCATGAAATCCCACCAAATCCACACCGAATACTACAGGAAGCTTGAATCAAACTTTGCTTTATGGCTCAAAATATTGGGTTACTCCGGCCCGACCGTTTATAACCAGCCACTCTTTTTAAGAGAGTTCCTGTATCACTTAGAGCAGCAGGGAATCTTAACCCTGGACAGTCTTCCTGAAACGATTATTCCTGAATATATCAAGGCTTTAAAACAGCGCAAGAAAGTGCGAACCACCGGAACGCTCAGCGGCCACAGCATCAATAACCATATTAGTGCCATTGAAAAGCTGGCCGAGTACCTGCTGAAACAAGAAGGTAAAATACTAAGCGTTCAGCTCACAAGGGAACCCACCCGGCCCAGGCGATTGGTGTTCACAAAAGAAGAAATCAAACTCCTTTACCAGGCAGCAGACAGCGGCCCCTTAGGCATGCGGGACACGGCCATGCTGGATATCTATTACGGTTGCGGATTACGAAGAAGTGAAGGTCAGGCATTACAGGTGCAGGATCTGCAATTGGATAAAGGTTTGTTGCACGTCAGAAAAGGGAAAGGCTATAAACAGCGATTGGTTCCCATAGCAGCATCCATCGGCCTCAGACTTCATAATTACCTGGAATATGCAAGGCCGGTTTTGATGCAGCAACAAACGGAATACTTTTTTATTCATGCCAGGAAAGGCGGGAAACTAAGCAGCGACCAGCTTTACAACCGCTTAAAACAACTTTTAGAAGTTACCGGCCTGGTACTTACCAAACCCGGAGCAGGTCTGCATACCTTACGGCACAGCATCGCCACCCATTTACTGGAAAGCGGAATGAGCCTGGAAGATATCAGCAAGTTCTTAGGCCACAGTACATTGGAATCCACCCAAATCTACACCCATCTGTCCGCCGAAGGAGGATATTGTACATGAAGAAGTTTGAAGAATATCTGAAAGCCAAATCCTTTACCGGCCATACCATCCGCAAATATGCAGCAAGAGCAGCGCAGCTGCTCTGCTGGGCAGAAGAAAATAAACTAAAAAGCATAACCTACAATCAGCTCTTACTTTATATTCAGCACCTTCAAAGCAAAGGAGAAAACCCTGTTCTAATCAATGCAAAACTGCTTGCTATCCGACATTACTTCGACCATGAGAACCAGAGCGGAAACCTGTATCTGAACAAAACTAGTGGACACAACCCGGCACAAAACCTTCAAATCAAAGGCACAGAAAAGAAGATTGGGAGCCATTACCTGGAAGCAGAAGAACTGGAAGCCTTGTATGAAAACTACGAAGGCAAAGAAAAAGTAATGCTTGGACTATTGGTTTACCAGGGCCTGAAAGCTTCAGAACTGGAACGGGTAGAAAGTCTGCATCTGGACTTTAGAAAAGGAACCCTTTATATCCCGGCATCCAAACAAGCCGGCAGCCGTTTACTCAAAATAGAATCCGTTCAGCTGTACGATCTGATCCAGCTGGCCATAGAAAGAAAAAGCGATTACTTACTGGAAGGACCTTTGCAATACAGACTTTCTGTCCTCTTTAAACAGCTAAAAAAGATAAACCCCAAAGTCAGGAACGCCCATCAGCTAAGAGGCAGCCGGATTGTTTACTGGATACAAACCCAGGGATTGCGGCAGGCCCAATACAAAGCCGGACATACGACGGTAGCAGCTACCGAAAAGTACAAGCAAGTGGATATGAAAGACCTTCAGAAACAGATAGGCCAGCACCACCCCCTGAAGTAATTGGAAATAAAAATATATTTGTGAGCCCATGAGTAAGTCAAATAAAACCTTAATTACCATACCGGATGAAGTAGTGATGGATAAGATCTATGTGATCCGGGATCAGAAAGTAATGCTGGACAGAGATCTTGCTGAGCTCTACGGAGTAGAAACCAAAGTGTTGAAACAAGCTGTAAGACGTAACATGGCTCGCTTTCCTGAAGACTTTATGTTTGAAATGAGTAAAGAAGAGTTTGAAAATTGGAGGTCACAAATTGTGACCTCCAAAGGCGACCGTCAAGGCTTGCGCTATGTGCCCTTCTGCTTCACAGAACAAGGAGTAACGATGTTATCCTGCATTCTGAACAGCGAAAGAGCCATTCATGTAAACATACAAATCATCCGGATCTATACCAGGATACGTGAAATGCTGCTGGCACATAAAGATGTTTTCTTACGGGTTGAGCAGGTAGAAAAGCAGCTTCTAAAGCAAGATCAGAAAATCGAACTGCTCTTTACCTATCTGAGTAAATTTATTGAAAAAGAAGAACAGCCACGTACAGAAATAGGCTTCAAGCGTAAAGGAAAACAATAACCAGCGCACTAAACCCTTTCACTGCCATCCCTTCTGCTGGTTTTACCGTCATGCTTTTTGTACAGCCGCACTTTTGCACATTGCCCGAAGAGGGCAAAGAGCAAACCCAGGGCCCACGAACAAAAATCCCGCCCGTAAAACCAGCCCTAAGCTATATAACATAACCGCATCTTATAAAACTGCCCCACCGTTCCACCACACGAAACCAAAGCCGTCTTATAAGGCAATTATGTTAAATAGCCCCACGTCCGACGCTTTGCCAGCGCACACGTTCCAGCCCATGCCGGAGAAGAACCGGCACCGGCTTCCACTTCACAGCGGTGCAGGTATTGCGGAAAAAAGCAAAACCTGCTTTGTGTTTAATGCCATCTCCCTCCGGTCAGTCAAATGGCAAAGCCACAGGCGTAAGGCAGTGTAGTTGGGGCCTCTTCCATTCCCCAAGCCCCTTGGATGCATAGTTTGATAGATAAATCCGCACAAATCCGCCCTGCAATCCAAAGCTTTATCCATCAAACTATGCTCGATGCTACAACCCAGGCCTTTTTCTTTCAACTGAAAATCAATTGAAAAGAAAAATCGCTGAACTTTATTACATTCGTTTCAGGAAATGGGTTGCCTCAAACTTTCATATCATTCTACCGGATCACCATCAGTATTGCGTGTTGTTCACAGCAGTTGCCAGGATGAACGTGTGTATGAAGAAAAAATCATCCCTCTTTTTCAGCATGTAGAAGCGGAGAAAAACGAGCAGAAAATCGGTGTTGATTGCTATGTATTGAATAACCCGTTAAAATATAATGATAAAAGCGGAGAGTTTTGGCATATTATCATTGGTGCTGCAGTAGGCGTGATTACTAATGGGTTTAATAATTTAGCTCACGGAAGGAAATTTTTTAAGGGAGCAGGTCAAGCCGCATTTTTAGGTGCAATAGGCGGTGCGTTTTCTTTTGGCATCGGGGATGCAGCTAAGAGTATCACGTCAGTTTTAGGAAAAGTAGTTTTTCAAACAGTAGCTCATGGAACTATTGGAGGGTTCATGTCAGGTTATAGTGGAGGGGCGTTTGGAACTGGTTTCTTATCAGGTGCTTTCGGATCTTTAGCTGGCGCCGGGGCAAATGAACTTATGGCGGGGGCAAGTAATGGAATGTTAGCGGTAGGAATAGTCGGGAGCGGAGCATTAATTGGTGGAATAACATCTGAATTGTCTGGGGGTAGTTTTTGGGATGGAGCTAGGAATGGCGCAATTAGTGCTGGATTGAATCATGCTGCACATGCTATTTACAGAAATGCAATTTTGAAAGATCTCACTCGGCAGTTTAATAAGCAGTTGGAGATTATGCGAAAGACATTTACTGAATTAGGACATAGAGATTTCTACAATGGTGAATATTTTGAAGGAAAAGAAATTGCAAATGCAACTTTTGCTATGAAAGAGTTTGTTAGGTTAGTAAAAACAGGTGGTACGTATGATCTAAAAAACAATCCACGATCAATCTTTTATAAGGGTGCTATTCCATCTGGAGCTTTTTACGATGGAGATTTATTTGAATCTCAGGACTTTGGTAATTATGCTTTTGGAGTGGCTGCTAAAGCTTTCGGTTTATCTCTAACATTTTCTAAAGTTGGTGCGGGCCTTTATCAAATTAAAAGCGGTACTTCTTCATGGGGGTATTTAGAAAGTTACTATGATGACCCTCGAGACGGTTTTTATATAAAACGAGGATACAAACATTTTAAATGATGAAATTATTAACATTAATACTTACACTATCTTCGATATTATATTCGTGTAATGATGATACGAAATTTTACTCTCTGTCATTCAAGGAAGGTAATTTACAAGCTGTTTCCGATAGTCTAAGGAGATTTGATGTGCTCTTTAAAAAACTTGATCCGATGACAGACGTTAACTTGAAGGATTCATTAATTGTTTCAAGGATAGAGCCGGGACTTATTTCATTAATTTACGACGGGCATAGTTTAACTTATAATCTAACTAATTCTATTAGTTGGGACAAACTGTCGTCTAGTCGCGAAACCGATCATAACATATCTTGGTTAAAATCATTTCCTAAGAAGGAAAAGGCTAGATTTTTAAGTCTGATAATGTTTATGGTTAAAAATGAGATAAGTGGAGTCGAATGCTGCTCGACAAGCGGCATTCTAACCTCATATTATTTTAGAGGCCATCCCTTCGCTGACCGACACGATCTCATAATCGTATTTGAAGATGAGTTCTCGAAGTTATCTATATCTGAGAGGGACGTTTATTTAGGGAATAAATTGATACTTGATAAAAAATACGGACTTATCTTATTGGTACAAGATAAAAAGCGCTTTCTGAGGTATGTCTATGGAAACGATAAGGAAATACCTCACTCATGGCTGTTTCCTTCTGAGAGAGTTTTTAATATTGCTACTAAAGGAAAATGAGTATCGCAAACCTAGCTACCGCGAGTATTAATGCGGTTGCTAGTTCGAGCTTGTAGCTCGAACCTTTATAAGATATTTTTTATCTTCCTAGCTACCGCGAGTATAATGCGGTTGCTAGTTCGAGCTTGTAGCTCGGACTAATAGTAAGGTAATATTGAAGGTAAGGTCCGAGCTGCAAGCTCGAACCAGCCATCGTTCATGCAGGTGCATAAGCCATAGCTATCGCAAGTATGAATGCTAGTTCCCAGCTACGCAAGCATTAGCCTATTGGTTAAGGCGGTTGCTAGTTCGAGCTTGTAGCTCGAACCTTTATAAGATATTTTTTATCTTCGCTCATCCTATTTACCAATGAGCAGAAACTATAAATTTCACAATAAAGAGGGTTTATATTTTGTAAGCTTTGCTACTATTAACTGGATGGATGTTTTTGTGCGTGATGAATATTTTATGGCCTTAGTAAACAGCCTTGACTGGTGCCGGAAAGAAAAAGGGATGGAAATATATTGCTGGTGCATTATGCCGAGCCATGTACATCTGATATTTAGAGCAAAAAACAATAATCCGGGTGAATTATTAAAAAGCTTTAAAACGTATACGTCCAAAGTGCTTAAGGTGATGATTGAAGAAAACCCGCAAGAAAGCAGGAAAGAATGGCTATTGTGGATGATGAAACGGGCTGGATTAAAGAATAGTAATGTAAAGAGTATGCAGTTCTGGCAACAGCACAATAAGCCGATTGAGTTATGGAGTCCTGAGGTGATTGATCAAAAGGTAGATTATATACACAACAATCCGGTTGCAGCAGGTTTTGTAACTGAGGCTCATTATTGGAAATACAGCAGCGCGATAGATTACAGCGGCGGTAGAGGGATGTTGGAAATTGATTATGTTTAAAAAAGTCCGAGCTACCGTGAGCATAAGCGTTTAGCTAAGTTGTTTGCTGGTTCGAACGTATAGTCAATTTGCTGGTTCGAGCTTGTAGCTCGGACATTTAATTGTATGAATAGCTGGTGATTTAATTACTTGTGGATATTATATGTGAAGGTTACGAGCTACAAGCTCGCACCAGCATGGGGTTTAATATTCCTTTAAAATTGAAGTATGTGTGATAAAATATAGCTACACGAGGCACTTAATACCGATACCTAAAAATAAAGCAAGTTTAAATATAAATAAGAGTTGGGCTGTTAAATTCCTATATTGGACACCAATAATTAAATAATAAGTATCAAAGTTGTCGAAGCCATTTGAGATATGGTATTTATTTTGAATTACTACTAAAAATTATAATTTAATTTTCAATTATAGCCAACTCTTTAATTAACACAAATGATATCCAATAATAGATTAAATTTATTGAAGCAATTGAGCTTTTTATGCTTGTTTATAGGTTGCAGTACTTCAAAATTAAATGGTCAAACACCTTTTTATTTGGATTCGAGTAAACCAACTGAAATTAGAACGGCTGATTTATTATCAAAGCTAACATTAGAGGAAAAAGTTTCATTGCTTGGTTATCGAAGTGCTGCTGTTCCAAGATTGAATATACCGGCGTACAACTGGTGGAATGAAGCCTTGCATGGTGTTGCCAGAGCAGGTGAAGCAACAATGTTTCCACAAGCCATTGGAATGTCGGCTAGTTTTAATGATGAATTACTTCATCAAGTTGCGGAAGCAATTTCAACAGAAGCTCGCGCTAAATATAATCTTGCTGTTGCTAAAGATCGCAGGGTTCAGTATATGGGCTTGACTTTCTGGTCGCCGAATATTAATATTTTCAGAGATCCTCGATGGGGCAGAGGCCAGGAAACTTATGGGGAGGATCCTTATTTAACAGGAAAACTTGGCGTTGCATTTGTTAAAGGAATGCAGGGAAACGACCCTAATCACCTTAAAACTGCTGCTTGTGCTAAGCATTATGCTGTACACAGCGGGCCCGAACGCGAAAGACATTCTTTTGATGCCAAAGTTGATAATAAAGATTTGCGGGAAACCTATTTGCCGGCTTTTAAAAAGCTCGTAGATGCAGGAGTAGAATCAGTAATGGGTGCTTATAATCGAGTTAATGGTGAGCCTGCAACAATCAGTAAAACACTAATTGGAATTTTAAGAAATGAGTGGGGTTTTAAGGGTCATTATTTAACAGATTGTTGGGCTTTGCAAGACATATACAAAGGTCATAACGTTTTGCCTAATAGTGTTACAGTGGCAGCTGCAGCTATTAAAGCCGGGGTGAATTTGGATTGTTCAGATCTTATACAAGACGATCTTGTAAAAGCTTTTAAACAGGGGCTTGTTACCGAGAAGGAAATTGATAATTCTTTAGCTGTATTACTTAAAGCTCAATTTAAATTAGGATTTTATGATGCTGCAAAAAGTTCTCCCTATTCTTCTTATGGAGCAGACAGTGTTCATAATGCGTCTCATATTGCGCTAAGTAGAAAAATGGCAGCTCAAAGTATGGTTTTGCTAAAAAATGAAAATAATGCGCTGCCTCTGGATAAGAAAACGATAAAAAAGATATATGTAACAGGTGGAAACTCCTCTTCCGTAGAGCCTCTTATGGGAAATTATTTTGGGGTAAGCCCTTCGATGGTAACCTTTCTAGAAGGAATTATTGGCGGCGTTACACCAGATGTAAGTGTTGTTTATGACATGGGAGTGGTTCTTAATGACTCAACACATTTTAGCCCGGCATATAATGCCAGCGAGAGCGAAGTTACGATAGCAGTATTAGGTTTAAATCCTCTTTTAGAAGGTGAAGATGGGGATGCATTTTTAACACAGAATGGGGCTGATAAGGTTAATTTGTCTTTACCGGCATCACATATTGCTTATATAAAAAGCCTTAGAACTCAAACTAAAAAGCCAATTATCGCAGTTCTTACCGGCGGTAGTGCGATGGATGTAGAAGCCATTAAACCTTATGCTGATGCAATAATTATTGCCTGGTATCCGGGTGAGCAGGGCGGCAATGCATTAGCAGACATCGTATTCGGAGATGTATCGCCTGCAGGCCGTCTTCCTATCACTTTTTATAATTCTATCACAGATTTGCCTGCCTATAATGATTATAATATGGCAGGAAAAACATACCGTTATTTTAAGGGAAAGGCTCAATATCCTTTTGGCTATGGTTTATCTTATACCAGCTTTAAGTATGGCTGGAATACCAAGCCATCAAAAAGTTATACTACCTCAGCAGGAATCTTGAATCTATCTGTTACTATAGAAAATACCGGTGGCATGAATGGTGATGAAGTAGCGCAGGTATATGTTAAGTATCCCTCAGCTGAAAGAATGCCCGTAAAAGAACTTAAGGGATTTAAAAGAGTAACTATAGAAAAGGGCTCAAAAAAGGAAGTAAAGTTCGAGATTCCTTTTCAGGAATTAATGAAATGGGATTTGAAGGCCAACAAGTTCAAATTATATAAAGGAGAGTATCAATTATTCGTTGGAGGAAGTTCTGAGGATGAAAGAATAATTTCATCTTTTCTGATAAAATAATACCGTGCGGTGGCAAGATCTCCAAATGAGTAACAGTTGAAAATTTTCAAATTTTGATATATTAACTGCCCCGAAAATTCTTTTTCTCTAATCTTACACTATTTACTACATTTGCGCCATCATAAGGGGTGCCTTGTTTGTCTAGATGATGGTTGTTGCTAGCTAAACCATTTCTCAAACACAAAAACAGGCTGAGATTATACCCATCTGAGAAACTGAAAGGTAAAAGCTGAATGGTACAAAGGTTTCCCCTGGTACCTGAAAGCCATCAACCCGCCACTTCAAAGAGCACCTGATCCGGATAATGCCGGCGTAGGGAGGTAAAAAGTTATAAAATGCGCGTACCCCTCCGTGCATATGGTTTAACTTATAAAATATTCAAATTGAAAAGGATTTACGTGTTTGCCATTATGGCAATGCTATTGCCTAACCTGGTATTAGCTCAAATTTCTATTAGCGGAAAAATTACAGATCAACAAACCAGGCAGCCCCTTGCCGGTGCAAACGTGCTTGTAGGAAACTCATCAACCCAGACAAACAGCACTGGCGACTATCATTTTTCGGACTTAAAAAGCGGGGAGTACAAAATCAAAGTAACTTACCTGGGCTATGCAACTGCCTTGAAATCTATTCAGCTTAGTTCTGATCAAACACTTAATCTATCCCTGGTACCAACTTCTTTTGTTACCGATGAAATTACAGTAAGTGCTACCAGAGCAAGCGCAAATTCGGCTACTACTTATCGAAACATCGGCAAAGAAGAATTGCAAAAAAACAACCTTGGTCAGGATTTACCTTATCTTTTAAATCAAACACCTTCGGTTGTGGTAAGTTCAGATGCTGGCGCGGGCATAGGTTACACCGGTATCCGCATCCGCGGAAGCGATCCAACCCGGGTTAATGTTACCATAAATGGCATCCCTTATAACGATACCGAAAGCCAGGGAACTTATTGGGTTAACCTACCCGACTTTGCATCATCTGTCGATAACATCCAAATTCAGCGGGGTGTAGGTACTTCAACAAATGGCGCAGGTGCTTTCGGCGGAAGTTTAAACATTCAAACCACTACCCGCAGAGATACGGCTTATGCCGAACTGAATAATTCTGTAGGGTCTTTCGCATCGCGGAAGCACACCTTGAATTTAGGGTCTGGATTAATTGCCGATAAGTTTACGTTCGATGGCCGCTTGTCTAATATCGCATCAAACGGTTATATCGATCGCGGATCTTCTAAATTGAAATCATACTTTTTGAGTGGAGCTTTTTATGGAAAAAAAGACCTGCTGCGTGCGAACATTTTTGGCGGCGATGAAAAAACTTATCAGGTTTGGAACGGTGTACCGGAAGCAAAACTTAAAGGAGATAACGGGGCACTTCTTAAACATTATTACAATAACCTTGATTATTTGTACAATACTCCTCAGGATTCTATCAATTTGTGGGATTCGAACAGTCGTACCTATTCTCAATTTTTGTACGATAATCAAACGGATAATTACAAGCAAACGCATTATCAGTTATTGTATAATCACGTATTTTCAAGTGTATTAAACTGGAATTCTGCTTTGTATTACACCAAAGGAAAAGGGTATTTCGAAGAGTCTAAGGAAAAGCAACTATTTGAAGATTACGGCTTAAACGCGGTTGAGTTTGGTGCGGCGGCAGATCAGGAAACTTCATTAATCCGCCGCCGTTGGCTGGATAACGATTTTTACGGTCTCACTTATTCCTTAAACTACAAACCCAACACGCAGCAAAATTTAATTATCGGTGGCGCATATAATGAATATGACGGTAATCATTTTGGCGAAATAATCGCAGCTCCGCAGTTGAATAAACTTGGTTTGCAGCAGCGTTATTACGATGGAAATGGCTTTAAAAAAGACTTCAACATATTCGCAAAATTAGATTTTGAAGTAGGTAAAGCGCGTATATTTTATGATGCCCAATTCAGGTATCTTGACTATGCCATCACCGGAACGGACAAAACTCTAACCAGCCACAATGAAAGATATTACTCCAGTTTCTTCAACCCTAAAGTTGGCTTGAATTACCAGATTGACAGGAATTCAAACTTCTATTCTTCATTCGCCATAACGAACAAAGAGCCTAATCGCGATGATTATATTAATGCCATCGCCGGATCGTTGCCAGTTTTTGAAACACTTAGAAATGTAGAAGTAGGTTACCGCTTAAACGGAAATCGCTTTCAAGCAGGAGCGAATTTTTATGGAATGTACTATAATAATCAACTAATCGCTACCGGAAAGATAAACGATGTGGGAGAATATATTCGCCAGAATGTGCCGAGAAGTTATCGGGCAGGTGTGGAATTTGATGGTGGGTTGCAGCTATCAGAAAATTTGGTATGGTCGGCTACAGCCGCTTTTAGTCGTAATAGGATTAAAGATTTTACCGAATTTATGGATGATTACGACAACGGTGGTCAGGTAGTTAAATCGTATACAAATACTGATATCGCATTCTCACCTTCGGCAATACTTTCCAGCGAAATCGCTTATAAGCCGATTCAGAAACTTGAAATTGCTTTATTATCTAAATATGTAGGTAAGCAGTTTTTGGATAATACATCTAATAATAACAGGATGCTCGATGATTTTTTTGTACAGGATATCCGGTTAAGTTACAATGCTTCCTTACGACAAGTAAAAAATGTGGCAATAACCCTGTTAGTAAATAATGTGCTTAATGAAAAGTACGAATCAAACGGCTACTCTTACACTTATATTTACGGCGAACCCATTACAGAAAACTTTTACTTCCCTCAGGCGAGAACAAACTTTTTACTTGCTTTAAGCTTAAAATTTTAAGGTAATGCCTGGCAGCACTCACGTCAGGCATTATTTCAAATTCTTTTTAAATTCACACTAATTAAATCTTGAAAGACGAGATTTGGGAACACTTTTAAAATAACCGATGAAGCTCAAATATTTTCTCTTGATTTTTTTTACTTCCCTGATCACCATCATTCATGCACAGCCACTTACCGGAAAAATACCCAGACCGAAACTGGTAGTCGGTTTGGTGATAGACCAAATGCGTTGGGATTACCTTTATCGCTACTACGAACGTTTTGGCGCAAAAGGCTTTAAGCGGTTACTTAATGAAGGATTTAGTTGTGAGAACACGCAGATTTCTTATGTTCCAACCGTAACCGCCAGCGGGCATGCAAGTCTCTACACCGGATCAGTTCCATCAATTAATGGCATTTCAGGCAACGACTGGATTATTCAATCCACTGGAAAACCGATGTATTGCACGGCAGATTCAATGGTTCAATCTATTGGAACAACCTCTTCAGCAGGAAAAATGTCTCCGCGTAATCTTCTTACAAATACAATTACAGATGAATTGAAGCTTGCAACCAACATGCGCTCTAAGGTGATCGGAATTTCTTTAAAAGATCGCGGGGCGATATTACCTGCAGGGCATTCGGCCGATGGTGCTTATTGGTATGACGATTTAACCGGAAATTGGATAACCAGTAATTTTTACCGTGCGAATTTACCTGCATGGGTCGAAAAGTTTAATGGCGAGCGGCTGGTAAATAAGTATCTCACTCAAAAATGGGAAACTCTTTATCCTCTTGCAACCTACACTCAGAGCAGTCCTGATAATTCACCACGTTATGAGGGAAAGTTTAAAAATGAAACCGCACCCGTTTTTCCGCACGATATTTCATCAAACCAAAACAGTAATTGGAGCAGCATCAGAAACAATCCCTTAGGAAACACATTCACATTTGATTTTGCCAAAGCGGCTATCGCGAACGAGCAAATGGGCAAAAGCGAAAACACCGATTTTATAGCTGTGAGCCTGTCTTCGACAGATTATCTCGGCCATCAGTTTGGGCCCAACGCTGTCGAGATAGAAGATATGTATTTAAGGCTCGACAAAGACATTGCAGGGTTTCTGGAATATCTGGATACAAACATTGGAAAAGGCCAATACACATTTTTTTTATCTGCCGATCACGGCGCGGCCCACAACCCTAATTTTTTAATTGATCGTAAAATTCCAGCAGGGGTGTTTTTAGGATCGAATATAAATGAGATTAATTCACTTCTGTTGAAGAGATTTGGGGTAGATAAGATAGTGAGGAGCCTGGCTAATTACCAAGTGCATTTTAATTACTCACTCATTAATGAAAAGGGGTTGGATTTAAATCTGATTAAAAAGGAAGTTATCGCCCACTATAAAAATCATAAGGATATTACTTATGTCGTAGATGTAAAGAATATAGGGAATGAAGCTATCCCGGAAGCTTTAAAATCACGGATCATTAATGGCTATAATGAAAAGCGCAGCGGGGAAATTCAGATCATACTAAACCCAGGATATTATTCAGGATACGGCCCCGATGCAACAGGAACGACTCATGGAACCTGGAATCCTTACGATACACACATTCCGTTAGTTTTTATGGGATGGGGAATTAAGCAGGGCAAGACAAATCGCTTAACCAGCATGTCCGATGTAGCATCAACCCTTGCGGCGTTGTTGCGTATCCAGGAACCGAATGGAAATATCGGATTACCAATTACTGAAGTTTTAAAATAAGTTGATTTGAAGAAATTTATATCCCGGTTCCATTATCTCACTCAAGATCTGGAATTTCGCACTCACATAGATCAAACCCTTCTTGCTTGCCAGGCTGGCTGTAAATGGGTACAATATCGTTGCTTCAGTAAAACTGATGAACTGATGCTTGAAGAACTTGACCTGATCGCTTCAATATGCGATGACTGGGGAGCAACTTTAATTGTGACAGATCATATTCATCTGCTGGATAAGGCGGATATTCAGGGTGTACATATCGAAGATATGGATGCGGATTTTGTATCCATCAGGGAACAAATTGGACCCGACAAAACATTTGGTGCGTCCGCCCATACCTTCGAGAATATCTGGCGGATTGTAGAAAGCGGAGTTGTAGATTATGCAGGCTGCGGGCCGTTTAACTTCACCGATACTAAACCTAACGATTATGATTTATTAGGTTTTGATGGATATCAGGCGATCATGGACAACATGAACAAATCCAATATTGAATTCCCGATTCTCGCAGTAGGTGGTGTAACCGTTAACGACATCGAAAAGCTGATGCAAGCAGGCGTTTTTGGAATTGCACTTTCTGCCGCAGTAAATAAATCCGAAAATCCTGCCAAAGCTTTAAAAGACATTTATAACAAAGTGTACTAAGTCTTGTTATTTTAGCGCTATGTCGTCACACCATATCATCAGAGAAAAACAAGAACCAGCATTGCTAATTATGAATCTGGATGGATTCAATTTTGAGAACCTCGGACAGCTTTTAGAGTGGAGCCCCACGGTAATTGTTGATGAGCAGGTTTTTGAATCGGTAGATTCGATGGGGATTAAGATTGATGCCATAGTAAGCAAGAATCCTTTTTTTGATGAACAACCGGGCACCTTGATTATCCCTACGGAAGACGACCCTTTACAGGATGCGCTTAAATACCTAACCGGCGAACAATACCCTGCCGTAAACATCATCACCGACAATTTCGCCGCTAAAGATTTTGCGCTGTTTGTAGAGCGGATAGACATTGTTATACTTACGCCGGATAAAAAGATCTTTCCGGTTAAACCGGGATTTAGCAAATGGCAAACTGCCGGCGAAGAAATAGAGATTCTTCTGGAAGCCACAAAGTTTCACTACTCCGGTCTGGTTCCAATTACAGAGCATGTTTTTGAAACAGAAAAGGAAGGTTTTTATACGCTTACTTTCGAGCAGCCTTTTACGTTTATTGCGGAGAGGCTGTAATATAGAAATCCCTTATGCAAGGAATCCACCATTTCGAAACCTTTCTAATCACCGGGATCTTGTTAAATCTTACTCCCGGAAATGATACCATATTTATATTGAGCAAGAGTATTGCACAAGGTAAAAAAGCAGGTATTATTTCAGTAATGGGTATCGCTACGGGGAGTGTTATTCATACGGCTTTGGCGGCCTACGGACTCTCGATAATCATCGCTAAATCTCTTTTAGTTTTTAACCTGATAAAGTATGCCGGGGCAGTATACCTATTTTATTTGGGTTACAAGATGTTTAAAGATAAAAGCCAATTAAATACCCGAATCATTCAACGTCTTAAAGCCATAAATTATCTTAAAATATATGGCGACGCAATTCTTACCAATGTGTTAAATCCGAAAGTCGCGCTTTTCTTTATCGCCTTTCTACCACAGTTTATTAATCCCGACGCAACCAATACCATGCTGCCTTTTATGGTGCTTGGAGCTACATTCATTTTAACCGGAACTACCTGGTGTTTAATTCTGGCCGTGTTTGCATCAGCCATCTTCGAAAAATTTAAATCGAACACTAATATTGCCGGCTAC
>JANMZB010000012.1:0-4188 GCA_031382725.1 Sphingobacteriaceae bacterium
CTTACTTAAGTTTCAGAAAGACCTATCTCTTTTGCCTTCGCTTTGCGCTGAGGATTCCAGAACTTTTGATATTCCTTATACATCCTTTCAAAAAATTGTTGAGCAGATGTGTTCCAATAAAACTCGTACGAATTGGGAATGAAGGCACTGTATACATTATCGGTTGTAAAACCAAACTTGCTTACATACTCAGCAGAATCGAGCAAATTGATAATTGAAGTCGAATCTGCTTCAATCTGTGTTGATATGTAAGCGGCCATGTTTTTCTTAAGCCTATGATTTTTGAATTTCAATTGAACAGGTTCCTGATTGCCAGCTTTCAACATATTGATAAACCGGCGGTTACTCATCCCACCCTTTAAACGGTACTTTCCAGGTTTAACCACCTGTGGATAATCCATATCCATTGCAGTTTCATGGAAAGCGAGCGTATCATTTACAATCTCTTTATCTTTTATTATTTGATAGACATCTTTAAAATCTGAACCTGTTTTGATATAGAGATACTTCTCCTTATTAGAAACGTTGGGTCCGAAATACTTCAGATAGTAAGAGAAGGCGGTAATACCAAGTGCTAAAACGGTAATGATCAGCAAAGCGATAATTACTTTGTATTTCATACTTAGTCTCCCTGTTTTTTTCTCAGTCATTTTGATAATTTTATTTTAATCTATTGTAAGCAAGCAAACCACCGATAAGGTTTTTAACATTTTCAAAACCGGCTGAAACCAATAAACGCCTTGCCGTTTCACTTCTTATTCCCCGCTGACAAATCATCACTAACTCCTGATCTTTTGAGTATTCCAATTCATCAATTATTCTGGTAAGTTTTCCAAGCGGAATATTTTCGCCACCGATATTCATGGTATGAAATTCAAGCTCTTCTCTTACATCGATTAAGGAAAATTGTTTACCGTTCAACAGCTTTTCTTTGAGCTCGGCCGCTGATATATTATTCTTCGATTGCTGGTCCATTGGATAGGATCAAATCTATGTTAGTGCCAATACTTACTTTGGTTAACGAATCGCTTAAAGCAGGAAATTGTTTAATTACTCTGGCTGAAGCCGAATCAGTTGTGTTTTCATAGCTTATCATCCCCGCATTAAGCGAAGATCCTTTTAAGGAAAATATAGCCTCGTTCAATAACAATCCAACCACATTTGGAAGATCTACTTCGCTTGCACCTTTGCCATCGCCCAGCACAATACTTATAACCGATCCTTTAGGTATTTGCTCTCCGAGCTGCATCGGTTTTCCACGGAATTCTACTCGCAGAACACGGTCTCGGGCAATGTCTGAAGTGTAAGAGGTGTCGCCCACTTTTATTCCGTAATTACTTAGGATTGCCCTGGCCTCCAGAAATGTCTTATTGAAAATATCCGGGAAGCCTACATCAGGAGCGTTACGTGTAATGATAGTTAGATAAATAGTTCGGTTAAGCTTAACGTTTGTATTCGGATCGGGATCTTGTTCAACCACAGTACCCGGTTGTTTATCAATTTGATAAACGGAATCGATATGATATTCCAAACCCTGGGCGTCTAATAATTCGATTGCTTCTTCAACCGGAAGTCCGGAAAGTTTTGGAACCGGGACGCCTTCGCCATGACGGGTGTAATATCGCAGACTAAAAAAAATAACGAGTAGAAAAACAAAAACTGAAATAACCGCTGTAATCAGGTTCTTTCTGAAAGTATCTGTTTTTAGATATGCTATAAATTTACTCATCGGTAAAATCTCTCAAAAGAATGCCCAAACTTAGCGTAAAAAACATGATTTTCGAAGAGATTATTCCAAGGTTTGTTAAATGGTTGAGTACACTACCGTAATACATAAGTTCGCAGATCAGGGTGAAAAAACCGGCTGGACTTACATTGAAGTCCCCGCTGATATTGCCCAGACCTTAAAACCAGGTAACAAAAAATCATTCAGGGTAAAAGGTCAGTTAGATAGCTTTATTTTTTCAGGCATTGCACTTTTGCCTATGGGCGAAGGTGATTTTATCATGGCTTTAAATTTGGATGTTAGAAAGGGTATCCACAAATCGGAAGGTGCTATGCTGCAGGTGAAGATGGAAGTCGATCATGATTATTTGTTGGAACCGCCTGAAGAATTAATGGAATGTTTAAATGAAGATCCTGAAGCATTAGAGTTCTACAACAGCTTAGCCAGATCTCATCGTGATTATTTCTTAAAATGGATTTTTAGTGCTAAAACTGATATTACCCGTAATTCTCGCATCGTTCAAATGGCTGATGCGATGAGCAGGAGGTGGGATTACGGACAAATGATCCGGGAAAATAGGAAACTACGGAATATGTGAGGCTAAGTAAGTTTTGCGTCTTTTCAATATTAAATTATCCTAAAATTATTTAAAGGGGCTCTAAACTCAATAGAGAATTAAATTAATGTGCTGGCCGGAAGCAATTTCGGAAGTTTGTGCTTGAGGGTTCTGTCGTCGCCCTCATTGCCGGGCGTGGGCCTAGTAACTTTTCCTTGATGAAAAGTCACCAATACTTAGCGTAGCGATCTCATTTATTCCAATTAAAACAATATAGACACATAAATAAATCAAGAACAAAAAGAATGCTCGGCCGCCTTTTTGTTCGGGCTACCGCTCGCTCTTCGGTTACTTAAGTGATTCTTTTTACTGTAGTTCAAACGCCAAGTAAACAGCAATAGGTTTGAAGTAATATACATAGGAGTTGATATTTTTTTCAAATTCTCAAGCTAAATCATGTTTAAATTTAAATAATCACGAATGAATTGTATTTTTCCCCAGTTATTGGTGATATAAATGAATGAAAAAACAATTATTCCGGAGTTATATGTAGTAGGTGCTGGTCCCGGCGACCCCGAATTGCTTACTCTTAAAGCTTTTAAGATATTGCAGCGTTGCGATGTTTTACTTTATGATAATCTTGCCAATATTGAATTATTAAATTTCACTTCCGCCCATTGTGAAAAAATCTATGTAGGGAAACATCCTTACGGCGAGTATACGCCACAGGAATCAATTCATGAGATGATCAAAGAAAAGGCTTTGGAAAAGGGAATGGTTGTGCGCCTTAAAGGTGGCGATCCTTTTATTTTTGGTCGTGGTTACGAAGAGATTTTATATGCCCGGGAACACGGAATCAAAACATATTACATCCCCGGTATTACAAGCATGCAAGCCGCAGGATTTGATGATATACCGCTTACGCATCGCAATATAAGCGAAGGAATCTGGGTGCTTACAGGAACAAAAAAAGACGGTGGACTTTCGTCTGATTTACGATTAGCTATGCAAAGCAACGCAACCGTAGTGATTTATATGGGGATGAAAAAAGTAGAAGAAATAGCACAGACATACATTGCTGAAGGAATGGGCGAAACACCGGCCGCGATTATTCAACATGCAACACTGGCTAAACAAAAATTGGCAATTGGAAAAGTAAAAGATTTGCCTCAGCTTGCGGAATGTAAGAAACTGACTCATCCGGCGATAATCATTATTGGAGAGGTGGTTGGGATTTAAGGAGCAGAAAGAGCTCGTTGATCTGTTATCCCGTCTTCCTGACTTCCCGTCTTACCGACTCACCTCCTCCAACTTATCCTTATTCAAAAACACAAACTGATTATCAAATACATCAAGCAAAATCCGGCTCTCTTTATCAACCTTACCAGCCAGAATATCTTTAGAAAGTTCGTTCAAAATTCTTTTTTGGATAACTCGTTTCAATGGTCTGGCCCCAAACTGCGGGTCATAACCTAACTGAGAAAGCCAGTCGAGGGCTTCCGCAGAAGCTTTAATTTCAATTCCCATATCCGCTAAAGTTTGAGCCACTTGGTTGAATTGCAGTGTCGCAATGCTTCGTATTTCATCCCTGTTAAGCGGCGTAAACATGATTAGCTCATCAATACGATTTAAAAATTCCGGACGAATCGTTTGCTTTAACAGCTCAAATAATTCATTCTTGGTTTTAGCAACAACTTCTTCGTGATTAAAGTCATCCAATTGCTTAAAGTTCTCTTGTATCAGGTGCGAACCGATGTTTGAGGTCATGATGATGATGGTATTTTTAAAGTTCACTAAACGACCTTTATTATCCGTTAAGCGACCATCATCCAACACTTGCAACAAGATGTTGAATACATCCGGATGTGCCTTCTCAATCTCATCCAAAAGAATTACGCTGTATGGC
>JANMZB010000231.1:0-1242 GCA_031382725.1 Sphingobacteriaceae bacterium
GCCTTTAACCCTTCGTACTCCGCTTTCCAATTAATCAAATTGGGGCTATCAAAGCGGGACAAAACCAGATTTTCCGCTACAGTCATGGCAGGCACAGAGGTGAAGTGCTGGTAAACCATGCCAATGCCGTACTTATGAGCATCGCGAGGACTTGCGATCGTGGTTTCCTGCTTGTCAATCAAAACTTTGCCTGAAGTAGGATTATAGAAACCCATGACACATTTAACAAGGGTACTTTTGCCTGCTCCGTTCTCCCCCAGCAAAGCATGAAACGTCCCTGGTTTTAGCGTCATCGAGAAGTTATCAAGTGCAGTCATCGTGCCAAACCGCTTAGTCATATTAACCACCTCTAGTTCTGGTGGTTGAATAAAGTTTTGAGTTTTGAATTTTGAGTGTTGAGTTTCCAGTGCTGATTTTCGATCTATAGAATCAGTTACTTCTGTCATGTTTTTGTCTCCCCTGTAAAGTTTCCAACTTATCGGCTACTTATGAGATTGAATTTTTTAGTGAGAGCGCAGGGCTCATTTCAATGTGTGAAGTATTAATCTCACCTCTGGTAATATCTGCCTTCTTATCTGCGTTCATCTGCGTTTATCTGTTTTCATCTGCGGTTAAAATTTAACCCCTGATTCCTACAGATAAATTTTCACATCACTCTTACACTACCGATGCAACCCGACATGATATAACTTAACTTTTTCCTCAAAATGCATCGTTTAAAGCTTTGATAAATGCTTCCGAATCAGCAACCGTTCCAAACACTCCTCCCTGCATCTGGATCATCTTAAGTGCCGCCAGATGGTTGCCATAATCTGTTGCGCCCGTACAGTCAGATAAGAGCAAACATTCATAACCGCGATCGTTTGCATCTCGCATTGTGGTATGGACGCAGACATCGGTTGTAATGCCAGCCAAGACAATATTTTGAATGCCTTTGCGTTTCAGTAGCAGATCTAAATCCGTAGCATAAAACGAACCTTTTCCAGGCTTATCTATCACCGCTTCTCCAGGCAAAGGCGCGAGTTCTGGAATAATTTCCCACCCTGGTTCACCTCGAACGAGAATTCTACCGCAGGGCCCAGGATCGCCGATTCCGGCGTTAATTTGGCGCGATCGCCACTGCTTGTTTTCTGGTAAATCTGCTAAATCGGGGCGGTGTCCTTCGCGGGTGTGCATGATATGGAAGTGCTTCGCCCGTGCGACTTCTAAGACTTGCTGGATTGGCTCAATAGGAGCGCGAGT
>JANMZB010000051.1:0-1514 GCA_031382725.1 Sphingobacteriaceae bacterium
AAAGTGCAGTTCTAGTATTTTTGCATGGGCAAGTGCGACATACCTTTATTTAGTAAGATATTTTGCGCGTGTGCTCTGCATTGCTATGTAACTCTACCGAGAATCTTCAGGTACAGTAATAATAATAACTTTTGTACAAAACAAATAATTAATGTACATGTTGTACCGGTAGTCAGTACTTGTACAATCTTTATTATGCATTTGAATTATTATTTATGATCCATACAGAGTACTCCGAGTACTGTATATGTAATTAAAGTACCTTATATGTACCATACACTTGTATAGTATACAAAGAGGTTTTTCATATGATGTACCTGGTACTGTAGGAATGTACTACTGGTTGTTATATTATGGTATATTTTATGCATTAAAATAAATTGCATCAAGAAAAAGACAAGGTGCATATTATAATAGAGGGTACATTGTGATCAGCTTTTCTATGAAGAAGTGGAAGGTTGTCATGTTCCATGGAGGAGACAGCTTAATATCTCTCCATTTAATCATAACCTGTGTTTGTCTGTTTGGAAAATAAAATTTCATAGGACTCTAATGTTTCTCATGATTCTCTATCAAACAGTTTGCTAAGACTTATTAAGCATTTCAAACATACCAGAACCTGCAGTCTATGTCATAAAGTGTGTTGTCGAAAATTGAAGTTAGGAGAAGTTATGTGTATCTCTTCATACAAGTATAGTTAATCTGAGTTTTGTAACCAAGAATTGTATTACTATTCACTAAACAGCTGCAATTAGAAATTATTTAAGTAACATAGAAATTAGAAGAATTTCATAAACAACAGTGAAGCAACATCACATGTACCATCCACAAGTTGACCAATATATACACCTTTAATGTAACTCTTTTAATAATTCATATTCTGATCTATTTACCTCAGTATTTATTGTTAATACTGTTTTTTTGTAAGTAGATTTAGTGGGTCAACAACATACTGTACAGTATACAGACACATGTGGTGTATGCCAGCTACTCCTGCCTGTAACATGGTGGAAGTACAACAATTGGAGGGTGCAACCAAGTATGCAATGCAGTACATGATACATGAACAACAGCCAGTAGTAGCAATAGTACAGCAGTTTGAGGATCATGATGATGTTGCGATGGTAGACGTACTGTACCAGTACTTATGTATCATGAGAAAGTGAAATGTACTCAGAGTACCAGGTACAAGTTTGCAAGTACTTAACCAAGCTATGTAGATGATGCAGCAGAAGCCAGGTACAGACTAAGAATATTTCGCGGAATAATGGTACTTGTACAAGTACTATGTAACCAAACACAGGAATTCTCATCCTTCTATGTAATATTTGAGTGCGAAAATTATATTTTCGATTGTCCTGTACCCCCAACGAAATTTCTTATCGCGACAAAAAATACCCAAGTTGCGGGTAGATTTCAAATGAAAATACGGTAGTAGCATAGTTTATACCTGGTATATATTAGTAATACTCTGCACCAGTAGGGCGGCTACGTGAAACTACCGGTAGTTCCGG